>CAZJYY010000001.1:0-110514 GCA_964550315.1 uncultured Oscillospiraceae bacterium
GATTACCCCGGTGCCTATTCGCTGGAGCGGTTTATGGAAATCGTGAAGGGGCTGTAATTGTATAGTGGTAAAATAGAATACAATAGCTATCTGTTCAGATAATTCATTTACCATAACATAATTAATATTCGACATTCCATGAAGGAGAAAAACATGAGCAAGAGAGTCTATATTAGCGCAGACTATTCCATACTAAACGGGGAGCGAGATGTTGTAGACGAGCTTCATAGGTGGGGGGCGGATAATCTTCATAAAGTAGATTATGTTGATACTGCTGAAGTCGTTTCAGGAAGCGTTTCGGCAGATCCAGATTGCAGACCTTGCGATTTAAAAAAAGAGTTTAATTGTCAAGTTAATGCATCTTCGGCTGTAATCTTTATTATCGGTGACAAAACAGCTTCTCGAACAGCAGGAAGCGTATGTAAGCGCCATAATGGTGAAGCTGGTTGCGATTGTACACCCTATAAGCAAAATTCAAAGGGGACAAAAATTTGCAAATGGAATACTGTTTCAACTCCAGGTCCAAACGATAACTTGGGTAATATTAATACATATTCCTACATTGAACATGAGTTTCGTCAAGCCAGGCGGAAGGAAAAAACTATCATCGTAGTATACAATTCGCTGTATAAGCAACCGAGTTGGCTTCCCTCTTACATGAATGATTTCGAGTCGGAAGCTTATGCCTTTTGGACAAAGAATGCTTCTGGCAACAAGGTGGGAAATTATGCGTATATAAAGAAGGCTTTAGGATATGATTAATCGACTAAAGCTTTTGCGCAAATCACTTGCAGGAGAAATGAACACACTACAAGCGGTATGGAAGTTAATCTATACTGCTATTGGCTATGTGTCATCGTTCTTCGCATCAACAGTTTTGTTTAAGGATTTAACTGGATGTGTTAAGCTGGAGATGTGGACAAAAGACCATTGGCAAATAATTGTGATTGCTGGTCTGGCCATCTCATGTGTACATAATCGAAAGAAGATCAATTGCTGCAAAAAAGTATCTAATTGCGATATGCAAATTGCGATTAGTGTTAAGGACATCTTTTCGAACCGAGCGGCAAATAGCTTCGTTATCCCAACTAATACTTTTTTTCGCACCAAAATGAATGGCGAGTATATCAGCCCCAACAGTGTTCAGGGAAGATTCCAACTTAAGTATTTTAAGAAGAACCCAAATGACTTGGACAGATTGATAAACGAGAGCCTAAACAAACAAGGGGTCAGCGGAGAAATCACTTCAGATTGCTTTGGATCAACCATGAAGTATCCTGTTGGTACAGTAGCAAAAGTTGATCACAAGGGAAAACATTTTTATTTTGTTGCTATAAATGACGTTAACCAATATGGAAAGCCTATAGGACAGACTATTGAAAATGTTTCTGCTGCTCTTGGCGCTGTAACTGATGCAATTAAAAGAATGGGTCATTACGATACTTTATGCATTCCGCTCCTTGGTTCCGGGAAAGCAGCAATTCGAGAAGCAACAGCAGAAAATGTGTTTCAGCAAACTGTAAATTGTTTTATCCAATCTAATGATAAATTAACAAGCAAACTGATTATCTCCGTCAATCCCAAGGATTACCTTGATGGCAAAATTGACTTAAATCGGATGGAAAAATATCTTGATTATAAGTGCGAGTTCAGACAATAATGCGGGGAGAAACCGCATTTAGCAATACGCTACATTAGATTTTATTTATAGAGGATTTTGTCCTAAACGAGCTTAGTCGGCATAAAAGTCTATCATATCAGCTAAAATTCGATTAACTGCGTGACAGCTAGAGGTGGTGTGTAAATGGAGAAGAAAAACAATGCAGGCGCAATTGCCTCAAATGCAGGTGATGACTTTCATCTAATCTGGGCGTGCAAAAAATTGTTGGAGATTCTAAAGCCGAACAGCGAATTGACCGCAATATCGGTTGAAGGGCCAACTTGGACAGATTCCGTACAAATTTCGGAGGAAGAAGCATTATACTCTATTGATCTGGCCGAATATTATGGCGGAACGAATTTTGAGGATGCTAATTCGGTGGCTTTTTCGCAGCTAAAATATAGTACATATCAAATGGGTAAAGATTGGACAGCATCCGTTTTATGTACGAAAACCAGTAAAAATAAAGATAATTCTATTATACGTCGCTTGGCCGATACTTACAAAAAATTTGCCAGTGAACATGCAAGTTCGATTAATAAACTCACATTAAAATTGGTTAGTAATCGCAAGCTTGATGTCGGTTTTTCAGAAAGCATCAATGAAGCAGTTTGTGTATTAAACCAAAAAGAATGCAGCCAGACAGCAACCTTGCTAAAAAAGTTATCGCCGGAGCACCAGACAGATATAGAAAAGCTCTACAAAGCGTCTAATCTTTCCTCAAACTCGTTCATTTGCTTTTTGTTGGCTCTAAACTTTGATGATTGTGGTACAGGCATACGGAGTATTCATCGAGCGGAAGTCATAAAGCAAATGGGAAAGTGGTCTACAGGCAATCTACATAATAAATACAACTCGCTAATCAGCGATATTAGGGAAAGAATGTTGCCAGAGCAGCCTACTGGAGTGCCAATTGTAAAAGAGGATGTTTTGGCAGCCTTAGAAACGAGCAGCATGGAATTATTCCCAGCACCATCAAAGATTGAAGTTCCCTCACATAGCTACATTGAGCGGCGTTTATGTAATACAATTTCTACTTGTTTTAAGGAGAATCCGAAAAGTGTTATTTGCATTCAAGCTACCGCTGGTATTGGTAAGACAACATTTGCAAGTCACATTAAGGATTCGCTGCCCAAAGATTCAGTAACGGTTTTATATGATTGCTATGGCGGAGGTTCGTTTTTACAAGACAGCGAACGTAGGCATTTGACCGAAGTGGCAATTCCACAGATATGCAACACATTGGCAGCTGAATGTGGGACTGATTGGCTAATCGGGAAGACTATGCATGATTATGAATACTGGAAAGCTTTTAATCAGCGTTTAGAAGATTCCGTATACTACGTTAATCAGCAAAACCCTGAAGCTGTTGTTGTGATAATTGTTGATGCTGCTGATAATAGTAAGATGGCAGCCGATTTCTTTAGTGAAGATTGTTTTCTCAATGGACTGCTAAGAGATTCCTTCCCCGAAGGAGCATTTTTAGTCATAACCACTCGAACTGAGCGAGCTTGTCTTCTCCCATTTGGACGTGAAGTGTGTACTATTAATCTACCCTCATTTGAGCGTTGTGAAAGTTCAGCACACCTTCGCTCGGTATTTGAAAATGCTGTTCATAAGCAATGTGAAGAATTTCATCTTCTCACAAATGGAAATCCCCGACTACAAGCATATTTGTTATCCGGAGCTGAGTCGATAGAGTGTGTATTAACACGAGGCAAACCAACAGGACAGACGATAGAAGGCTTGTTCAAAGAGTTCATACATTCCGTTGAGATGAATTATCGCGACCTGTTGGATATTGAGCTTCTGTTAGGCTCAATCAGTATTCTGCCAAGACCGATCCCAGCAGATTTGCTGTGTGGGATAGTTAACATATCTATTGAAATGCTTCAGAGCATTAGCGTAGAATGCCATGATGGCTTTTATATTACTGGTTCAAATGTTTCACTTAGGGACGAAGATTTTGAGGATTTCTTAAAAAGAAACTATGGTAGCAGCCAAGCAACAATTGCTTGCATCGCTCAATATATGTACGCAAAAAGGAACAGTGATCCATATAGCGCCAGATACGTACATCTTTTTTTAAATCAAGCCAATCAGTTTGAGCAATTACTGGAAATCGCCTTGGACGAACGAGTAGACGATACTACCATCGGAATTGCGCAGGCAAACAAAATAATGCGGCAGCGCATTCAATTCACGCTGAAGAGGCCCGAGATAGCTAGCTCTAGAAACAATTTACTCACATGTAAGTTGGTATATCGACTAATTGATTACAACGCAAATGAAGATATGCTAAGCGGATTTCTGATCGGCGCTCCGGATGAGGCAATTTTATATTGTGATGAATTATCAGTGCACAACACCTTCCAAACAGAATCAAATGACTTTGAAAGTTTGGCAAAAGCTGCACTTGCATTTTCGCATTTTCCCGTTTATCAAGACGATGCAAGACAATATATAAAAAGTTATATCGCCGAAATTAAGCACTATTTTAATGCACCCAAGGATAAGCGCAATATTCATTCAAGACCAAATACATCCAATATCATTTGGATTGCAGAAGCAATGTTAAGATTAGGCGAAACTCAAAAAGCTGTTGATTGGCTCTGCAGATGGGAACCCAAAATAGTTGAAACCGAACATGTTTTTGAACTTTTTTGCAAGTTGCTCAATTACCAGGATGAAGAGTATTGTAATTTGCTTTTGTCTCAGAAATGGTCTGCCCCAAGCAAACTCGCTATCGCCTGTGCCTATATTTCTTTGGGAAAAGAACCGTCAAAAGACTATGTAGAGTATCTCGTTAGGCTATTTAGGCGCCTTAGAACTATTCCTGAAAAGCGATTTAGCGATAATCAGCTTTTACTCTTTACAGAATACATTTTATCGGCAGAACATAAAAATGTTGCTACAGAATTAATTGATAGATTTTCAATAAATAGAAATTTTTCTTCAGCGCCTTCTCTATATATGGAAAACGAAAAGCAAGATTTTCTCTCCGTTGTCAGATATTGCGCATTGAGGCATTTCTGCAAAAACGAGACTGTGAATTTGGATTCATATTGGATAGACCGAGAAGCCGCCGATTCCAAGCGGTCAAGCGAGAGCAAACAGTCATTCAAACAAATGGCGGATTTTCTTTTGCCCCTTTATTTGCTGCGACTAAGCTGCATACAAAATAATACTGATTCATTTATCCTATGTAAAGATGCCATTCAAAAGTTAGAACGTCAAACTTGGAGCTATTCTTCTTACGATAAGCATCAGTTACTTGAAACTGGGCTACTTGTTTTTTCTGAAGCAATATGTTGCCCAAAGTCTTTTGGCGCAAATGATATATGTGAATTAACGAAAGCAATCCTAAGTGCATGCCAAACATCCCAACAATTCAAATTGAAGCTATTGGATAGTCTCTCTCGGAACACATTAGCCGCGAATGCTTCCCTCTTGATATTAGAGGAAATTGATAACTGCTTTAAAAATCATCCCACCTCAGCCAGAGAAATGACGGAGGTCTATTTGAGCTGTTCTCAAATAGGAAGAAGAATTCATGCTGACTTGGGAAAAGTATACTTTATAAAAGCGCTTAGCAATACGAAGGGGCAGGACTACGAGTCATACAGAAAATTATACCTATACAAAACTCTTTCTGAAAAGATTTGCGGTTCTGGTGAAGACAATCCGAAATTGGCATACAACATCATACGGTTAAGCGAGGATTTTTGCCGCAAACAAGGAGACACCAAGAACTTTCCTTACGAAGAAGCAATTGGATCTGCTGCATTACTTTCTCCGCAAAGCATCTGGGGAACATTATGCCGTTTAGACGACCGAGATAATTACGATGGATTTTCCTTGATGGATACAGTACCAATTGTATTGAATACATTGTTTGAAGCAGAAAAGCTCTCTGCGGAGGATACCACTGCATTAACAGGGTTGTTGCTTCCAGACTGCTCATCCCAATATAACGAATTGGCAGACGCTATTCTATCAAAGATTATATCACGCAAGCCTTCCGAACAAAAAAGCGTACTCGAAATACTTATACACGATGTTTTGTATAATATTCCTATGGACGAGAAGGAATATAGAAGTCTCCAAATTTCACGTTATTTAAAAACCAATGTAATTAGTCCGAAATTAAATACTAAAAAGATTAATGCCATGTCCAATTTTCTGCAAAGTGTTTCAAAAGACATACCATGCTACCGTCAGGCGAAAACAGAGGTTGTCAGCAATATAGATGTTAAACAATTCATGGTCGAGCACGACATCGTATCAAGACAAAATATGAAGGATTGTCTGGGCACCTTAATGGAGCCAGAACGGAATTCTCTCATACGGGCTTGGCTTGAAAGTCAACCGCCAGATCAATATGTGTCGTCGTTGGAATTGGTGTTGGATGTCATTGGTGAGGACTATTCTTATAGTAGCAGTGGGGCGACATTAGAAACCATTGCCGCTTTTGTCGATTCAGTAAGTGGATGGCCAGAAGTCGATCGTTGGAGGAATAATCCCGCAACACAAGGACATTATTTGCAGCTACTTGCCAAGTACTTCTTGTATCTTTATAGAGGATATGAAGGCATATGTAATACCGTGCTTCACATATTCCCTGCGGACTATCAGGTGCAGGCGCTGGCTTTCTCAAGCTATGTAGCAAATTACCCCATTCTTTATGATGAGCAGTTGGTAAAAGCGATTTGTCGTATGTGTATGGCTCTTTCGATTGAAAATGCAACAGTATTTTTGCAGTGGGCAACAGAAAACGAAATGAGGCACATACATCCCGCTTCGGGAGATGCTAAATCATACGAGATCATAGCAGGAAACTCAGAAAACTCACTTGACACCATGTGTTGCTTTGTCTGGAGGCTATTGGGGCATAAAGATAAAGGCATACGCTGTAAGGCGACACACGTTTTGTTGCGCGCTACTGCACTCGGAAACCTCGACATGGTGAGAGATATTTCCAAATTATATGATCTACAATTGCCGAAATGGTATATGAATGATGACAACTGCTTCTTTGCTGATTCGGCAAAACTATGCTATTTGGCTTCGTGCTCACGCATTGCTAAAATTAATCCTGAAAATCTGCTTCCATTATATCAATTTTTTAAGGATATCGCTCTTGCCAAAGGAACGACACATGCGCTACACCGTAGAATTGCTAAAGATACTTGTTTGACACTTGCGCCCATTTGTGATTCAGACGCAGTTGAACAGCTTGCTTCGTGTGACAAATGTATTCCAATTACAAGTGAGTCCGAAATCACGAGGCATCGATATGAAGACTCGAACGATACAGAAAATTTAAAGTTTCATTTTGATACGATGGATACACTACCATATTGGTACATCCATGTAGCATCCATATTCTCATGTACGCAGGCTCAAGTAGCACGCGATTGTGATTATTTTATTGCTCAATTTGGCATTACAAATGAAGAGTGTCATGCTTGGAGTAGAAAACACTTATCCCGAGATGATTATTCCAAGACATATAACAATCATGGGGCGATACCAACAGTTGAGACACTTACCAAGTACGCAGAGTGGCATTCAATGTTTTATGTTGCTGACAGGTATCGGCAAATGAAACCAATGGATACAGATGCTTGCGAAGCTTATGAGGCATGGATTAACAACCATATTGCAGGAATAGACGGCTTCTGGTGTTATGAATTTCGGAACCATGTACCACTAATTCCTTTTTTGTGGGACTTTAAATTAACCGTCTCCTGCTCAGAACCGCTACATATTATACCAGAGGGGTTAGAGCGGACATTAGTGGAGAATGAACTTGGCATTTCGCTGTATATGGGGTATTCAGCACATCTCCACAATAGCAATAGACGTATAAGCATAAAAAGCGCCTTCATTGAGAAAGAACATGCTGAGCAATTGATTGAAGGGCTAAAGAGACCCGATACCATTTTTGATGACTTTTACTGTGCTGATGATGAATACTGTTATCGAGAGCAACCAGAATTCTTTATCTATCCAACGTACAATGACTTAGCTTCCTACCCAGACTATGCTGTTGATAAAAAGGATTTACTGCTTAAGGATTATTCGGGCTATTTAGTCGGAGTTTCTGAGTCCGTTTGTAATCACATAGGTGTGTCACGCGAAGAATGTATTTTGCACGCGAGAGCATTTGACAATACCGACTTTCCTGTTAAGACATATAATTGGAACGAACCTGAAGCCGAAAGCGGGTACGAGAAGCATGGTACTAACGGCAGGATGGTAATTATGGACGCAAAATACTTATCAGATTTATTAAAAGCCACAAACCAAGCAATCGTTTTTGAAGTATCAGTTGTTTTTAAAGATGATGACTACAATTTTTATGGTACACCCAGAAAACCTGCAAAATCAAAAAAACTACTCGTCTTCTCAGTCGACGAAAAGAATGCTCAACATTGGGGTGAGCACTTGATATCCTAAGAAAATGCCGTTTAGGGATTTGATATCTGGCAATTCCCGCCCGCCGTATTCATGTATTGCGCGTTTACACACAGCAAGCACTTGAAGGAGCAGTTACTGAGAGCAGAAACAGCGAATCCGTAATGACCTGACCTGACAAAAAAGCTCATCCGAGAGGATGAGCTTTTTTGGTGCAAGTTTGCCTTCGGCAAACTTATCCGCGCGGCGGGGAATGAACGTGAGGGGCGGACCCTGACGGTCCCCCCTCACAGTCCCCCTCCCTCCGAAGCTTTCAGGTTGCGGCATCTAAAATGACCTGACAAGACACTATAAATGACTCATGAGTGGTCATAAGGACAAAAACAGGTTGGTAAAATACCAACCTGTTTTTGTTTAATTTCTAAACCACTAAATTTTTGCTGGAAAAAGATATGAAAAACACCTTCTATAATGCTATAATATCTATGATTCTTTTTATAGGAGGAAGTACTATGAATGAATCCCTGTTGCGTGATCTCATATCGTTAAATATAAATAAACTCAAATCTGATCTGACACTTCTTAAAAAAGAGCAGTATATACCCAATGAGTTGGGCACAAGGGGTTTTATTGACCTTTATGCTAAAGATGGGTTTGGAAATCATGTGCTGATTGAAATAAAGCGAAGTAATGCTGCTGCCCGTGAGGCATTACACGAAGTAAATAAATACGTCGAAGGTGTAAAAAAGCACTTTGGTGCTAAAGATACTGAAATTACTGCAATTATTGCATCTACCGAATGGAGCGAACTAATAGTTCCATTTTCACGTTTTGCCGAAGATACTACATTCTCTCTGCAAGGATATAGAATAATATTAAGTGATGATGGTACCGACTTCAGTGCAGGGCTTGTTCAACTACTGCCGATCTCGCAAGGTCGTTTTATTTCACCTTGGCATAATATGAACTGGTATGGAACTAAAAGTGCCTTGGAGAGCGGCATCCTTTCGATTCAACTGTCTTATCAAGAAAAAGGCATTGACGACTATATAATAGTCAAATTATATGTTAAGAATGAGACAAGCTCAGAAGATAGGGTAACTGCAATGCGCAGTGCTATTGCTCAAATGTCAGGGGTAGATGAATCTGAGGTGTCACTGCCTTGTGAAATACCCGTGCATGAGTATATTGCTTACTCTGCAACACAGCTAATGACCAAAGAACGATGCCTACAAATACTTAGCCGCAATGATGAAACGCTTGAAGAAGCTCAAGAAATTCTCTCTGACATGGAGGAAAATGAAGCCCTGAGCTACTTACACGAAAGCGTTGAGGCGATGGAGCCTCGCCCGCAAAGCGACTATTACGAGATTGGCTATGCAGCAAAACTCGAAAAAGTGCTTCGAGAACCTAATTGTAAAATTCTTAATATTGCTCGAAATGGTTCATTTTTGAGAAATGCTTTACTAAGTGATGAAACTATTATTTCTGAGCTATGCGGTAACGATGGTTCTTCTGGACAAAAATTCAAGAAAAGAGTCTATGTGAATAATACCGCTCATGTTAGACAGCTTAAAAATGAGCTTGAGTCTTGTATGGCCGACAACCCTGTATGGAAATCTCATATTTTAAGAATTATTCAGGAAGTTCAAGTAGAGTTTCCCGATTCTGAAATAGATATATCAATTTATAATCCAAGTACAGGAGTATTCACTATCTACTATGCCATAACGAAGGAAGAAGGCGCGCTATTTCTTCCTTCTTATTACATAATTGTTAGAAGCGACAGTGAAAAAAGAATGTATTACGGTGCGCTCGAAAAGAACGGTACAGCATTAACTTTTCCTCAAATACTAGATAAATACTATGAAGGGGATTTGCTGGGCCTTTTGCTATCTGTCACATGGGGAGGAAAAGAATATCGGGACACAGACGTTATTGAGGACTTAGGTCTGCAATATCGCTCATTTCGTTGCGATATTGCAGAAGGTGAAAACGTTTTTTTCAGGCTCAAAGATGATAAATGGAGAAGCTGTGAAAGAGTTGATATATTCACTTTGTTTTCCGATTATTTAGAAAGCAACGATAAACTTGTACATCAAATAATTACAAAAATACATCCATTAAATCAAGGCACTTTTTTTGGCCATGGCTCCATTTCCGGGACGTTGGAGGAGTTGGTTGATATAGATTCCACGAAAACAGAAAACTGTTATTACACAAATGCACCTGTCGAATGTGATGTTTGTAAATGCTCTTTAGAAAAAGAAAAATATATGATTGACGGAAAATTAAAAGGCCATAGTCAATGGGCTTGCATGTGCGCAGACTGTTTTCATGCTTTTGGTGAAGGTATATCAGTTGGATTAGGGCAATTATATCAACGCACTCCTAATGGTTGGTTATTAGTTGGCGGCTCCTTCGCCGATTCTGGGATGAAAGAGTTTTAGCAAGAAATATACATTAAGCATATTTTACGATGTAATAATCGTCTGCTTGCTGCCGGATTTCCTTATTTCATGCGGCCTTGCAAGTTTGTCGTTATGAACACCGATACCATTGGACCTATTTTTTCTTGGAAAATAGGTCTTTTTTTATACCAAAGTAAGTTATATACTGATGTGAACATTGTTTAAACTAACTCGGCCAGAGGTTAGATAGGCAAATTTACAATGAAAAAGTGACTGCGCTATGCCACAAAAAAGCGCTGATGTTTTTGATGAAGAAAAGCTGAGGTCATATGTGGTATCCCTTGTTAATGAATATTAAACTGCAGCAATACAAAATAGGAATAATCTTTTTTGCATCTATTTTGACCTAATGATGCACGTTGTAGTGCATTGCAGCCCTCCTTATAAGCCGCAAACGCTTCCTCGAAATTTTATCCGATGGAGCGGGGCGCGGCGTTCCTAATGGTATATCTCATGAAAAAGCTTATTGGCATTTGTCAATGAGTTTTTTTGCGCAGATGGTAAAATCCGGGTGGAAAAAAGGCGAAATATGTGTTACATTATAAGTGAAATTTAGCATAGAAATGCGCACTATATTTCGGAGGTAACGGCGAATGCAGATTGCCATTTGCGATGATGATCAGGACGAGCTTAGCTGTATTTCGTCCATTTTAGATACATACCGAGAGGATAGAAAAGCGTCCATCGCCTATCACGTGTTTCACAGTGCTACAGAGATGTTGACCACAGCAAAAAGCGGAGATTACGACCTTTATATCCTGGATGTGCTGATGCCGGCTGTAAATGGCATGGAAGCAGCCGGAGAAATACGTAGCTTCGATCAAGATGCGGAAATTGTTTTTTTGACCTCCTCACCGGAGTTTGCGGTGGAGAGCTATAAATACAAGGCGCAGAACTATCTATTAAAGCCTGCAAGACGGGAACAGATTTTTTCTTTAATTGACACGCTGCTGGAGAAGCGGCAAAAGCCTAATGACAGCCTGTGCATAAGAACAAAAAACGGTGCGGCAAGGATTATATTTGAACGTCTTGCCTACTTGGAGGTAATGGGTCGTCAGGTATATTTTCACATGGCGGACGGCAGTGTGCGGGAGACAACAGCACCGCTTTCCGAGTTCGAGAGCATCTTGCTGCGGCGTCCAGAATTCGCACGGACTCACCGCTCGTATATTGTGAATCTCCTTCAGGTGGCGGAGTTGACCTCTGAAGGCATTACCACTCTGTCGCAAAAAAAGGTGCCGATTTCTCGGCACAACTTTATTCGTGTACGGGAGGCATATGTGGAGCAGCTATTTGCCAAAAGGAGTATAAAATAATGGATTTTTTCGCCATTTACTCGGTGCTGGTAATTGTGAATGCAATTATCATCATGGCGATGCTTCTGGATGTTCGCCCAAGCCACTTATCTATGGGGAAGCGCTGGGGATATTTTTGCGGAGTAGCAGCAATTGTCCTTTTGCAAATAGTGGGAATGCTTTGGCTGGATATTGAAACCTACGCTAAGTTTTATATTCTTCTCGCCCAATTGCCGGCCTTGCTTTTGTATTACTCTGTGGCACGCAGAAGCTTTGTTAAGACCATGTTTGTGATGCTGACCACTATCTTTTTGTGCTCGCCTACCATGCTTGTGAACAAGGTATTCAACGGAATACTGCACATACCGCCAATTTGCACGCTTATAATCGTTGTTACGGTGGACGCACTCATACTTTTATTGGTGTGGCGGTGCATTAAACCCAATTTTGACTATATTATAGACGTTTTTTCCAATTGGGACATTTTGGGATTTTGCGGAATACCCCTTCTTTACAATTTAATGATTCAGGCAACCGGCGGATACATTATGAGCGGGCAAAGCGTCAAATTCAGAGTTTTGATTGGCTTGAGCGCTTTCGTCTCTTACTTTTTGCTAATAAACCTGTTTCGCCGTATAAGGGACATAAACGAGCTTAAGGTTGAGAAAAATATGATGGAAGCCAAGGCTTCCGCAGCTCAGCAAAAGCTGGCGGAAATCTCTGTGTCCGCGGCCCAGGCGGAAACCTATCGACACGACCTGCGGCATCATATGAGCCTTATTGGAAGCTTTTTGGAGCAAGGGGAAATCAATAGGGCAAAGAACTATTTGGCTCAGACAAAGGCAGAAATTGAGCTTATTACCCCCAGACGCTTTTGCGAAAATAAAACGGTGGATTTGCTCATCTCCTCATTTTGGAGCAAAGCGGAAAAACAGGGGATTGACTTATCCGTCAAGGCTGAGCTGCCAAGTGAGCTGCAAATTCCTGATACGGAGCTTTGCGCTGTTTTATCAAACGGGCTTGAAAATGCTCTCCACGCTGTGGACAGGGTGGAGGATATTACGCTTCGACGGGTGTTTTTAGATTGCCGGGTGGAGCGGAATATGCTGCTTCTTGAAATCGTAAACGCTTATACTGGCAAGCTGAAAATGAAAGATGACATGCCTATCACGGAGGAGGACAGTCACGGCTATGGCTGTCGGAGCATGCGCGCTATTGCCGAAAAGAGAAATGGTTTTTGCACATTTAAGGCACAAGACGGTGTATTTACACTGCGGGTGGTGCTGCCCATGGAGAAGGAAGCGGCAGCCGTTTAAGGGAAGCTTAGGCGTCGGTATATGAAACCCCAATTGCGGGAACAATTATGAGAAAAAAAGCAGGTTGGTAAAGCTAACCTGCTTTTTGCTTGCAAAAACACACCTGCATGATATACTTCACTTAAATATACGCATATGAACTGCTGGATAATAATTTAAACAAACCTCAAATGTAATACTCAGCCATTCAAATTACGGCCTGAGCAACAAGCTTTCCCAGAATATGGGCGGAGGAACAAATATGTGCAGTCAAGAAAACGGCGGAATTAAAAAGCTCTCTAGCTTTACTACTCCGGAGGTCTTTGCGCTTAAAAGCTACAGACGAATTCCGGGATATATAAAGCTGACCTTCATTTCGGCTTTTGTCCTTGGACTTGCTGTGCATATGTATGCTTTAGCAAACAAGCTTCCAAATCATGATGACATTGGACATGTTTTCGGCTCCATATACGGCAGTGCCTCGGGCCGCTGGCTGCTGCCGGCGGTACTAAAGCTTGACGGCAGCTTTAGCGCACCATGGCTTATTGGTGTTCTTAGTGTTTTGCTGCTTGCGGTTTCCTCGTGTTTTGCTGTTTCAATTCTCCGTATAAAAAGCCCTCTGGGCTGTATGTTAAGCGCCGCAATACTGGTTTCCTTTCCCACGGTTGCCGCCACACTGACTTATATGTTTAGTGCAGATGCGTACTTTTTAAGCCTTGCTCTTGCCTGCTTTGGCGCATTTATCACAATAAAATATAGGTTCGGCTTTTTACCGGGAGCGATTGCAATCACCCTTTCCATGGGCATATACCAAAGCTATTTTGGTGCGGCGGTGGCACTGCTTGCCGTTTCGCTGATGTTGGAAACACTTGATGGTAAGCTTGCAATTAAGGGTTTGCTGCTGAATGCCTTAAAATATCTTGCGGCACTGGCGCTCGGTGTAATTTTTTACTTCGCTGCGGTAAAGCTTACCGTGCCGGCGGGGGGACTTTCGGATTATATGGGCATTTCCAATATGGGCAAGCTGTCCATTGCCCAGATTCCACAGCTTATTTTTAACGCTTATTACGAGTTTTACGGATTTTTTATAAAGAACCTTACAGGTGCTCACACCGGGCTTTTAAAATACGCCTTTGCTCTGTGCATACCGGCGGCGCTTGCGCTGGCGGTCTATTCCATTAGAAAAAGACGGCTGTCAGGGGGAAGAATAGTCTTCTTCACCCTGCTCCTTCTTAGCTTTCCAATGGTGTGCAATGTTATTTTCCTTATGGCGCCACAAGGGCCGATTCATATGCTTATGCTTTACCCCATGGCGTACAGCCTCGTTGTACCCATTGCATTTTGGGAATACAGCGCCTGTGCTGGTGGTGATACCCACAAAGTGTGGGAGACGGGAAGAGTGCTGTGCTGCTGGATAATTGCCGCTACTGTTGCTCTTACAGCATATAGCTACTGCATTTACACAAACTCGGCATACCTTAAAATGAGCCTTAGCTATGAGCAGGCATATGCCTATTCAAATAGACTCCTGGGAGCCATTGAGGGCGCTGAAGGCTACAACGAAAACATTCCCGTTATCTTGGTGGGAGATGCTTTTGGTGATGTTCAATTTCCGGCATCGCCGGAGCTTGATGAAATCATGCTTACCGGCGTGGCTGACATGGACGAAATAGTGAACGGCTATACCTATGGTTACTTTCTGCGACGCTTTTTGGGAGCTTCAAACATTGTGTATGACACAAAAACTGAAATGGCGCAAAAGCTTTCAAAGAATGAGGTGGTGGAGCAAATGCCGGTTTATCCTGCGGCGGGAAGCGTTATAAAGCTTGACGGCTATATTGTGGTAAGACTGGGATGATGCATTTTAAAAATTAAGCCGTGTGCATGTTTTAACAAAGGAGAAAAAATGGATTTAAAGGACGTAATGGGGCAGAGAGTTTTTGCGGTTCTTGGGGACACACTCAACGAGGAAAAATATGCCTACAAAATTAAGCAGGGGCTTTTGGAAAAAGGTTACAGCGTCTATGCTGTGGGTAAGGAGCTTTCCTCTTTGAACGATATTTCGGAGGAGCTGGACATTATAGATATGTGCATTCATCCGGCAAAGGGACTTGCGCTTCTTAAGGAGTGCAAAAAGCCCTTCAAGTGCATTGTGCTTCAGCCCGGAGCTTTCGACGATGAGCTTGTGACATACCTTAAGAAAAACAATCTGCCTTATATAGAGGGCTGCCTTTTAGTGGGCCTGAGGCTCTACGCATAATTAAAAACCGCAGTTGTTTAATAAACAACTGCGGTTTTTAATTATATGAATAAATTTACGTTTGATTCCTCGGCGTCGCCAAGGTAAGCACCTACGCCGCCCAGCTCCACGCCGTCAATAAGCTCCTGTTCCTTGATGCCCATTACGTCCATGCTCATGGTGCAGGCAACAATTTTTACCCCTGCCGCCATAGCCTTTTGAATTAGAACCTCTAAAGAGTCCACATTTTTGTCGTTCATGATTTTCTTCATCATGGCAGTGCCCATGCCGCCCATGTTCATTTTAGAAAGCTTAAGCTTTTTGCTTCCTCTGGGGAGCATAGAACCGAACATGGATTCCATAAAGGTCTTTTTAACAGGCTGTTTTTCCGCCTTGCGCAGGGCGTTAAGTCCCCAGAAGGTGAAAAACATTGTGACCGGGCGCCCCATAGCAGCGGCTCCGTTGGCAATGATAAAGCTTGCCAAAACCTTATCCAGATCACCGGAAAAAACAATAATTGTTTTGCCCTCCGGAGACTCCTTCACAAGAGTATTGGGCTTGTTAGTCTTTTTTACACAGGCCACGTAATCATCGCCCCGACGTTGATTGGATATAAGAGTGTTACCGGTGCGGCGGCACCATGCACCGATATCACGGGCAAAGCCCGGATCGGAGGCGGAAATTTCCATAACCTCGCCACTTTGCATATCCTTCATAGTTTCAAAAACCTTCATAATAGGCCCGGGGCACTGCATTCCACTGCAATCAAGGCGCATCGCTGATGTGGGAAGTTCGAACGTATCGGCAAGGCCGCTGTCGGAAAAAGGTGCAGTGTCGGAAATTACGCTTTGCTCGGGGCGGTAATGGGTAGACTGGTAAAACCTTGTTCCACCGGGGTAGACAGTAACATTTTCAAAGCCATTCTGCATTAAAATACGAGCGGCATTGTATGCCCGAACGCCAATGGTGCAGAAAATGATGATTTCCCGCTTGGGGTCAAGCTCTCCGAGTCTTTGACGAAGCTTTCCCAAAGGAATGTGAACGGCGCCGGGCAGGGAGAAGGTCATAAGCTCCGCTTCCTCGCGCACATCCAGCAAAACTGCGTCGGGGATATTATCCGGGGCATCCCATTGGCAAAACGCAACAAGACCGGAAAGAAGGTTGTCGGCGGTGAAGCCAGCCATGTTTACAGGATCCTTTGCCGAGGAGTAGGGCGGGGCATATGAAAGCTCCAGTTCCTTTAAATCCTTAACACCTGCGCCCATGGCAAGGGCAACGGCAATAGTGTCAATCCGCTTATCCACACCGTCACGACCTACAATTTGAGCGCCGAAAATTTTTCCACCGCCCATGGAGAAAAGAAGCTTTAGTGTCAAGGGAACGGCACCGGGATAATAGCTGGCATGGGAATTTTGCGTTATGATAATGCTTTGGTAGTCCGTGCCTTTTATCATACCACGGCGAATCAGCGCCTTTTCGTTGGCGCCTGTGGAGGCTGCCGTTAGATCAAAAACCTTTGCAACAGAGGTGCCTTGAGTTCCGCGGTAGCGCTCTTTTGCACCGGCAATGTTATTTGCCGCAATACGTCCCTGCTTGTTTGCGGGACCTGCAAGAGGCACCATGGTTTTGTCCTTGAAAATATAGTCCTCAACCTCAATAACATCGCCTATGGCATAGATATTGGAATCAGAGGTCTTGAGAAATTCGTCCACAACAATTCCGCCCCGGGCATTTATTTCAAGCCCTGCATCCCGAGCAAGCTCGCCGTTGGGGCGAACACCGATGGACAAAATTACAAGGTCCGCAGTGATGGCTTTACCGCTTTTCAAGGTGACGGTGACGACGTTAGCTGTGTCGTTAAAGGCGGACACCCCGTCGCCAAGATAGAGCTTTATTCCATTTTGCAGGAGATTTTCGTGGAGTAGCTGTGCCATTTCATAGTCCAGCGGGGCCATGACCTGCTCTGCGGCCTCCACAAGAGAAACCTCAAGACCGGCGTGGCGCAGATTCTCGGCCATTTCAAGGCCGATGAAGCCGCCACCGATAACTGCGGCAGATTTAAGATTTTGCTCACGAATAAGCCCGCTTATGCGGTCAGTGTCGGGCACAGTCCACAGGGGCAGAATATGGGGAGAGTCAATGCCAGGAATAGGGGGGCGCAGGGGTGAGGAGCCGGTGGAGATTACAAGGGTATCATAAGGCTCTTCGTAAATTTCGCCGGAGAGCACACGCTTCACGCTGAGAAGCTTTTTATCACGATTGATGGAGATAACCTCGTTTTGAATCCGAACGTCAACCTGAAACTTCTTTTTCATTGCTTCGGGAGTTTGCAAAAGCAGCGCATCCCGGGACTTGATGACGTTTCCCACATAGTACGGCAAACCGCAGTTTGCATAGGAAATGTATTCACCACGCTCCAAAAGAACAATGCTCGCTTCCTCGTCCAGCCTGCGAAGTCTTGCGGCACAGCTTGCGCCGCCGGCCACACCGCCGATAATTACTACTTTTTTCACAGTATACCTCCAACTTCCGAAAACGGATGGTGTTATTTAAGCTATGTGTTTAGTATATAAAAATCGACTCCGGGGTTTCTGTAATCAAGTTACAAAAGTAAATGTTTTTTTGCTGTTATATATTTACATTGTGTTTTAATAAAAAATATCCGCACGGAAGAGATGGGAAAAACCATCTGACACGGTGCGGATATTTAAACTTTCTTATCTGTCCGGCTCAATTGCATCCACGGGACAAATTGCGGCACAGGTTCCGCAGCTTATACAGATTTCCGGATCGATTATATACCGCTCATCACCGGGAGAAATTGCTTCTACCGGACATTCGGCGGCACAGGTTCCGCAGCTTATACATTTATCGCCAATGTAATAGGCCATTTAAAATACCTCCGTTTTTAATATTGGTAATGTAACCCAGAATATTGAAAATATGCCATTTCTGGCCTGCTTTTTAAAAACAACGGTGTGATATTTATGTATTTTAAGCTAATCTTTGGAGAAGATACTCCTGAAGACTGATTGGAGGGGTTTAATATGCCTGTTGATTTTAAGCAGAGCGAAACGAAGAATAATTTAATGAGGGCCTTTGCCGGCGAAAGCCAAGCAAGAAATAGATATACCTTTGCCGCATCCGAGGCAAAAAAGCAAAACCTGCATGTGATTGAAGCGGTGTTTCAGTTTACTGCCAATCAGGAAAAGGAGCATGCCGAGATTTTCTTTAACTATCTAAAGGAGCTTTCCGGCACAAGCATTACCGTGGACGGCAGTTACCCAGTGGAAGTTACAAACTCGGTGGTACAGCTTTTGCGTGCCTCTCAGCACAATGAATATGAGGAGCACGACCCTGTGTATAAGGCTTTTGGCGACGTTGCCGAAAGCGAGGGCTTTTTCCAAATTGCCGCTTCATTCCGTAATATTGCCGGAATCGAAAAGACACATGGTGACCGCTTCGGACGCTTTGCAGATTTACTTGAGCAAAACAAGCTTTTCGTGTCTGACGTGGAGTGCAAATGGATGTGTCTGAACTGCGGATATATTTACGAGGGCACAAGCGCACCGGAAATATGCCCTGTTTGCAGTCATAACAAGGGTTTCTTTATAAGATTGACGCTGGCGCCCTACTCAGAGTAAGAAATGGAGGCCTTTTGAAGGGGCTTAGTTGAGAGATAGGATTTTTATAAATATAGCAATAAGTGCCGCAGCAAGCTGCGGCACTTATTGCGTGACAGGGAAAAATAGAATTTGCTTAGAAAGAATTTAAATTATTTTCTGGCTTTTTAGGTGGGCGCAATGTTATGTTATATGCAATCGGGGAAAAATGTTCCCGCGGACAAGAGAATTTAAAGAAAAGTCTTGAACAAACCCGTTTGAGTTGAGGAATAGATATGAAAAAAGAGCAAAGAGCCCGGCATGACTTTGATTATTTGAAGAAACAGCTTCCAAAGCTAAAGAAGCAGGTGGCGGAAACCAAAAACAGCAAGCTTTGGAGAATTGAATCAGTAGTAAGAAACAAAATTAAAGACTTAAAAACCTTGCAGTACTATAACTTAAATGGCTATAAGCAGACCTACGACGGGTACGTGGAGCTGCTTGGAGACATATCTCAGGGGCTTTTAGACAGCTATAACAGGAGTAATAAAACCGATTATGTCTTTGCGGAAATTGTGAAAGGTAATTATCGGTCGTATATAAATTCCGGCATAATTTCCGTTTTGGTAACAAACCACATTCCCAAAATAGTTGCGCAGGAGTACAGCAAGCTTCTTCCGGAGAACCCAAAGGAGGAGTACCCCATGGCACGGCAGATGAAGCGGAAATTCATACTTCATCTTGGTGATACCAACACCGGAAAAACCTATAACGCCCTTCAGCGGCTTAAAATGAGCGCTGACGGCATCTACCTTGCACCCCTTCGGATATTGGCTCTGGAAAATTATGAGCGCCTTAATCGGGATAATGTGCCCTGCAACCTTCTAACGGGTGAGGAGGAGGCCATCATCGAGGGGGCACGGCATTCAAGCTGTACCGTGGAGAAGGCAGACATTTCAAGGAGTTATGAGGTTGCCGTAATTGACGAGGTACAGCTTTTATCCGATACCCAGCGTGGGGATGCGTGGACTCGGGCAATTTTGGGCCTTTGCTGTGGGGAAATCCATCTTTGCGGGGCTCTGAATGCAGAAATGCAGCTAATAAGAATGATTGAGGACTGCGGCGACGAAATAGAGATAAACCGCTATAGCCGCCTTGTACCCCTTCAGATAGAGGATAGAATAGTAAGATTTTCGGACGTGCAAAGCGGCGACGCCCTTGTAGCGTTTTCAAAAAGACGGGTTTTGGCACTGTCACGGCATTTTGCGGATTGCGGAATTAAAAGCAGCGTTATCTACGGCGACTTGCCGCCAGAGGTTAGAAGGCTACAGTATGATGCTTTTATCAGCGGTGAAAATAAGGTGCTTGTGTCAACCGACGCCATTGGAATGGGCGTAAACCTTCCCATAAGAAGAATTGTTTTTACGGAAACGAAAAAGTTTGACGGTGAGGAATTTCGGCTTCTCACCTCCCAGGAGGTAAAGCAAATAGCGGGCAGGGCAGGGCGTATTGGAATTTATGACGTCGGCTATGTGGCCTGCATGGATGACAATATCGGGCTTATAGAAAACAGGCTTGAGATGGAGGACGACGAAATCGAAAAAGCGGTGGTGGGACCCAGTGAAGCGCTGCTTAGAATTGACAAGCTGCCTTTAAAGGAAAAGCTTGCTCTATGGAGCACCCAGGAAGAAAAGCTGGATTACTACCGAAAGAAGGACGTTCGGGATTATATTCTGATTCTTGACAAACTAAAGCCTTATAAGCTGGAGGAGTCCGTGCAGTGGCGGCTTATGATGCTGCCCTTTGATGTAAATAATGATGAGCTTTTAATGCAGTTTATGGAGTTCGTGGAGGAGTGCTTTGTAATTAAGGCGGAGGAGCTGAATAGACCATTCTTAGAAGCCCATGGCCTTTCCTATTATGAGGTGTTTTATCAGAAAGTGAATTTATACTATTCATTTGCCAAGGCCATGAAGCTTGCTTTTGACGAGGAATGGGTATATGAAACAAGAAAAAATATTAGTGAGGAAATAAACGGACTTTTATAGCCCCGTGTGTACTGAGAATATTTAAGATAAGACGGTCTTAAGAGATATACTCCCCCTGAAGCGCCGCAAAAGCGGAAGCCAGGGGGAGTATATAATTTTGCCAAGGTATTTAATTGTCCTGACTGTCGGCTGCCGTAAGGTCGTTTTCAAGATTGTCCCTTGCAAGGTCGTTGTCAATAGCGCCATAAAAGCTGGAGATAGGCTTCTCAGCGTGAGGCTGTGCATGGTACACCTTCATTTCAGGCGACGAGGTACCCGCAATAATCGGGCGAGCCTTGGCGTTTCCATGCTTTGCCTTTCCTTGGATTTCAGGTACCGGAGGAGCCTCATTTTTCGGAAAATGGGAAATGTGATTACTTTCCGTTCCGTGGGGCGCCTTTGGGTCGGGTCTGCGCATTCCTGCTTTGGCCAAAATAATCACCTCGCATTTATGTTGTCCAAAACTTGAAGAATTAAAAGCAGGGATGAAACAAAAATATGCAATAAACCTATTGACATAGTAGGTAAGTGGGGAATATAATGAAATCACAAAAAAGTGCAGGCAGAAAAAGGTGAGCCGGCATTTAAAATAACTTTACAGCGTCAGTTAAAAACATAAACCAGTTAATTTTACGGGATATAAGGAGGAGAGCCATGCCAAACATATATAGCTCCGCCGACCGGCTCGTGGGCGCAACTCCCATAATGGAGCTTTTGCGAACCGAAAAGGAGCTGGGGCTTTTCGCAAAGCTTTTTGCAAAGCTTGAGTATTTCAACCCCGCCGGCTCGGTAAAGGATCGTGTCGCCAAGGCAATTTTGGATGATGCCGAGCAAATGGGAGACTTGAAAAAAGACTCAGTAATCATCGAGCCAAGCTCCGGCAACACGGGAATCGCCCTGGCTTTCCTTGGGGCTTGCCGTGGATATAAGGTAATCATTGTGCTTCCTGAAACCATGTCAATTGAGCGGCGAAAACTCATAAAGGCCTATGGTGCAGAGCTTGTTCTTACCGAGGGTGCAAAAGGAATGAAGGGAGCCATAGAAAAGGCGGAGGAGTTGTCCCGAGAGATACCAAACGCCTTTATTCCAGGACAGTTTGTTAACCCTGCCAATGTGAAGGCTCATTTTGAGCACACCGGGCCGGAGATCTGGCAGGACATGGACGGAAGGGTGGACGTTTTTGTTGCAGGTGTGGGAACCGGCGGTACCATAACGGGAGTCGGGGAGTATTTGAGGACGAAAAATGACAAGATAAGGATAGCGGCGGTGGAGCCGGCATCCTCGGCAGTTCTGTCAGGCGGCGTCTCCGGCCCGCATAAGATACAGGGAATAGGAGCGGGCTTTGTGCCGAAAATTCTCGACACCCGGATATACGACGAAATCCTTACAGTTTCGGATGATTCCGCTATAAATACCGCAAGAGAAATTGCCGGTCGTGAAGGTGTTTTGGTGGGAATCTCGTCAGGAGCCGCAATTTGGGCGGCTATAGAGCTGGCTAAACGACCGGAAAATGCCGGAAAGAATATTGTGGCGCTGCTGCCGGATTCTGCAGATCGCTATATGTCCACGGCACTTTTTGCGGACTGAGCAAAGAAGGGCAAGAGCTCTAAAATGCCTAAGATTTAAAAGCATTTGAAAATGATTTTTACTAAAGCTACCATGAGAAAGGAGCAAAAAATATGAATGTATATGCGGACAATGCAGCCACAACTCAAATGAGCGATACGGCAATTGAGGCCATGCTTCCTTATATGAAGGAGCACTACGGCAATCCCTCCAGCCTGCACTCTGTGGGCCAAAGAGCACAGGAGGCGCTGGAGCTTTCCCGTGGAATAGTCGCCGGCATCCTGCACTGTGACCCAAGGGAGATAATATTTACCTCCGGCGGAAGCGAGGCGGATAACCAGGCTATAATCTCGGCGGCAAGAAGCGGGGAGCGGGTTGGGAAAAAGCACATCATTTCCTCAAAAATCGAGCATCACGCTGTTTTGCATACCCTAAAAAAGCTTGAGGCTCAAGGCTTTGAGGTGACGCTGTTGGATGCGCACGAAAACGGTATTGTGTTGCCGGAGGAACTTGAAAAGGCTATTCGAGCGGACACCTGCCTTGTGACCATAATGTACGCAAATAACGAAATTGGAAGCGTTCAGCCCATTAGCGAGCTTGGCGCAATCTGCAAGGCGCACAAGGTGCTGTTTCATACGGATGCTGTGCAGGCAGTGGGACATCTTCCCATAGACGTAAAGGCTGAAAATATAGACATGCTGTCCCTTTCGGCCCACAAATTCCACGGGCCCAAGGGCGTTGGCGTGCTTTATGCCCGCAGGGGAATATTCCTGAGCAATATTATTGAGGGGGGAGCACAGGAAAAGGGAAAGCGTGCCGGCACGGAGAATGTCCCCGCAATTGTGGGACTGGCGGCGGCACTCAAGGAGGCATATGCAGGCTTAGAGGAAAACACGAAGAAGGTTACTGTCCTTCGGGACAGGCTTATTGAAGGCCTGAGTAAAATTCCACATTGCGCCCTCAATGGTGACAGAGTCTCAAGACTGCCCGGGAACGTTAATTTCTGCTTCGAGGGAATCGAGGGTGAATCCCTACTGCTGCTTTTGGACGCAAAGGGAATTTGCGCGTCCTCAGGCTCTGCCTGTACCTCCGGCTCTTTGGATCCAAGCCACGTGTTGCTTGCCATAGGCAGACCACACGAGGTTGCCCACGGCTCCCTGCGGCTTAGTCTAAGCGAGCGAAATACAGAGGAAGAAATAGATTATATGCTGGAAGAAATTCCGAAGGTCGTTGAATATTTGCGGGGAATATCCCCGGTTTGGAAGGATCTTGTAAACGGAAAACGCCAGTTCATTTTGTGAAAGGAGAATAAATATGGCATTATACAGTGAAATAGTAATGGATCATTTTATGAATCCGAGAAACGTGGGCAGTATACCCGATGCGGATGGTATTGGTGAGGTCGGGAATGCCAAGTGCGGCGACATTATGAAAATTTACCTTAAGATTGATGACAACAAAATTTCCGACGTGAAGTTTGAAACCTTTGGCTGCGGAAGCGCCATTGCCTCGTCCTCCATGGCTACGGAAATGGTGAAGGGTAAATCCATTGAGGACGCGATGAAGGTCACAAATAAGCAGGTGGTGGAGGCGCTGGATGGACTTCCCGCACATAAGCTGCACTGCTCCGTTCTTGCTGAGGAGGCCATAAAGACAGCGGTGAAGGACTATTATGACAAAAACGGAATTGAGTACGACAGCAGCATATTCCCGGCGGCTGAAAGCTGCGAATCCTGCAGAATGGTGTGATAATTCAAGGAGCAAAAAATTTGGAGGGTATATTTACACCGATGATATAGCTGTTGATTTAACCTTCTATTTTGCGGTATAATCATGAAGATAAAGCAGCAGAGGTGATTTGTAATGATGATTTCAACCAGAGGAAGGTATGCCCTTCGGGTTCTTATAGACCTTGCAGAACAGGGACAAGCTGAATACACCCCCCTCAAGGAGGTGGCCAAGCGGCAGGAGCTGTCGCAAAAGTATCTTGAGGGTATCATGGTCAGCCTTTCCAAGGCGGGCTTTGTCGAGGGCGCCCACGGCAAGGGTGGGGGATATCGGCTTAGCCGCAAACCCGAGGAATATAAAATAGGGGACATCCTTCGTGTTACGGAAGGGTCGCTTGCCCCTGTGTCCTGCTTAGAGTGCGGGGCGAAGCCCTGCGAGCGCACAAGCCAGTGTCGCACGCTGCCGATGTGGACGGAGCTTGACAAAATGATTTGCAGCTACCTTGACGGCATAAGTATCGCTGACCTTACAAAGGCGGTTGAAGGCGGGCAGGAGATATAGCCTTGTTAAGCGAGCGGTAAAACGCTTAAAATGAATAGAAAACACCTCCGTTTTAATCTGAAACGGAGGTGTTTTCCATGCTAAAGCCTCTCTTTGTGTGATTGAGCTTGTCACATTTTGCCTAATGTGCTATTATTCTAATGTTCGTGCCAAAAACAGCATTTAATTGCTTGTGCACCGGAAAGGGATGGTGATTTTGCCTGTAGACCACAGAAAAGAGAAAAAGTCTAAAACTGTTAATAAAAACAAGCTTCTTACGTACATTTTGACGCTTGTAATCAATATAGCTATTGTTGCATATATCGCGATAAAGGAATTTGGACGGGGCGGCAGCAACGCCCAAAAAATTGCCATGCTGGATATTAACATGGTATATCTTGCCATTGCGGTCATTTGCTTTGCCATTGCCGTTTGGATGGAAACCCTTAAATATCATTCCATGATGATGGCTGCCGAGGGCCGCTGTGATCTTCGGGGTGCTTTTGAATGTGCCGTTTTGGGTAAATATTATGACAATATTACACCTCTTGGTGCGGGGGGGCAGCCTTTTCAGATTTATTACTTGAAAAAGCGGGGCCTTTCCACCGGCACAAGCGCAGCGCTGCCGATTGTGGGCTTTCTTACCCTGCAGGCGGCGTTTATTATTTTGGCCGCTGTAGTTTTTGTTTTTAACGGCAGTGTTACAGAAAAGGTTGCCGCAATAAGAATAAGCGCATACATCGGGCTTGCATTTTACATGTTTATCCCCATTTGCATTTTACTTTTTGCTGTGTTTCCAAAGGTCTTTGGCGGCATGGTTTGCGCTGTTGCAAAGTTTCTCAGCAGGCTTCATATCGTGAAGGACTATGAGCGCACCGTTAAGGGGATTATCTCCTCCCTTGACGAGTACTGCGACAGCCTTAAACTTCTTAGCAAGAGACCCCAGCTTATTTTCAAGTTGGTTTTCTTTTCACTGGTTTACCAAATGGCGATAATGTCCATCCCATTTTTCGTTCTTCGCGCTTTTGGCGGAACCAACGGCTGGTGGATGGTTTTCTCCCTTGTTGTATTCATTTACGCCGCAATAACGATTATTCCGACTCCCGGCAATGCAGGCGCTGCGGAAGGCTCCTTTTATGCTGTGTTTACCGCACTGACCTCGGGCTTCCTTTTCTGGGCAATGCTGATTTGGAGAATACTTGTATATTACAGTTGGCTGGCTTTAGGTCTTATAGTAATCTCTTGGGGCAGCGTTAAGCACTTCAATAAATCCCACATAAAAAAGCCAATTCCCCAAGGGCCTCTTAATGTGGCGCAATTTGTGGATGTATTTTACCCCACTATTGACGGTGTTGTTCGCACCGTTGATTCCTATGCCGCAAGGATGAATATGGAAGGCAACTGCTGCGTAATCTGCCCTCGTTCAACGGAGCATTTTGAGGATAATTTTAGCTATGAGGTTTTGCGTACGCCGGCTTTAAAGCTTCGGGGAGTATCATATCTTGTTCCGATTCCATTTTTCTCCCGAAAGCTGCGCAGCTATTTTAAAAGTCAGCATTTTGACGTGTTTCATACACATTCACCCTTTTTCATCGGCCGCTTTGCCGTTATGATGGGGCGGAAGCTTGGCGTTCCCGTGGTTGCCACCTTCCACAGCAAGTATTATGACGACGTTTTGGACATTACCCACAGCCGATTCATTGCTCGCATCATCACAAACGGCATAGTGAAGTTTTACTGCAAGGTGGACGAGGTGTGGGCCTGCAGCGCAGGCACTGCCCAAACCCTGCGAAGCTATGGCTTCAATGGTGAAATTAAGGTCATGGACAACGGTGTTGACATTTGCGAAATGGCCCCCTTTGAGACGCCGGCGAGGCGTGAGGATATTCCGCTGGAGCTGCCGGCGGACAGGCGCATTTTGCTTTTCGTGGGGCAGCAAATTTGGCAGAAAAATCTTCGGCTGATTCTTGACGTTTCAAAGCGGCTGATGCAGGTGAATGATAGCTATGTCACCGTGATTGCAGGTCACGGCTATGACGGCGAGGAAATAAAAAAGTATGCCGATGGTCTTGATTTAGGTGAGCGTGTTTTGTTCACGGGACAAATAAAGGACAGGGAGCTTTTGTGTGGGCTTTTCTCCGTAAGTGACCTCTTTTTCTTCCCGTCAATTTACGACAATGCCCCCCTGGTTGTGCGTGAGGCGGCACTGATGGGGCTTCCCTCCCTTTTAGCGGCTGGCTCCAACTCCGCCGAAGGAATCTCGGATGGTGTAAACGGTTTTGTGGCTAATGCGGACTGCGACTCAATGGCAGATAAAATTGAAAAGATTTTTGCGGATGGAAATTTAAAGCAGGTTGGTGCAAAGGCACGGGAAACCATCCCCATAAGCTGGGACGAAATTGTCCGCTGTGTGAAGATAGAATATCGCTTGTTGCAAAAAAGAAGCTATGCACCCGTGGATATACGGCAGCGTGACCACGAAATATAGAGGGTCTATGTCGTGAAATATGAAGAACTCCCCCGTACCACAGGTACGGGGGAGTTCTTGTATAGGGAAATTCACCCTTAAAATTTTTGCGCAGGGACTTACTGGTTTTCGCTTTTTGTAAAGCGAAGCACATATTCGTACAGATCCACCGGAACAATGGGCTTTGGAAGGTGGGCATTCATTCCGGCAAGGGTGCTTCTTTGAACGTCATCGGAAAAGGCGTTGGCGGAAAGAGCGATAATTGGAATGGTTTTTGCCTGAGGGTGACTGCTTTGGCGAATTGCCTTTGTGGCCTCGTGACCATTCATTATGGGCATTTGAATGTCCATTAAGATAAGGTCAAGCTCACCCTGGGCGCTTCGGAGGAAGGTGTCGTATCCTGCTTTGCCGTCATCGGCTACTACAACAGTGGCATTAGCCTTTTCCAAAATCTTTTTTATGACCATTTGGTTTATTGGGTGATCCTCGCAAAGCAGAATGTGAAGGCCCGATAAATCGTAATCCTTTACACTTTCTCCTCCCCGCTCTTTTGGTGGGAGAATATCAGAGCTGGCAAACTGCATGGGAAGCTCAATAATGAAGGTGGTGCCTTCATCTACAGCGCTATTAACTGAAATTGTTCCGCCCTTAAGATCCACAATGGCTTTTGTAATCGAAAGTCCCAGGCCCGTACCCTCAACCTTGGCGGTCAAGTCTGTTTCACCCCGGTAGAAAGGCTCAAAAAGACGCGGTTGCTTTTCAGGGCTTATTCCGATTCCTGTGTCTGAAATTTCAAAGCGGAAAAGCCCGATACCCTGTTTGTCGGAGTGCTTTTCAGAGACACGATAGACTATGGTGCCACCGGCAGGGGTATATTTAATTGCATTGGCAAGAACATTGTCCACCGCACTGTGTATGCGGGCAACGTCACCATAGCAGGTGTCATGAACTATGCTGACATATGACTTAAACTGCTGGTTCTTTTGAGTTGCCAAGGCCGTGTAGCTTTGGATGGTTTCGTTGACCTGCTGAGAAAGAGAAAACGGCTCGTTCATCATAACCATTTTTCCGCTTTCAATGCGGCTCATATCCAGTATGTTGTTGATGAGGGACAGTAAAAGGCGAGATGAGCTTTGAATGGTCGTTAGGCTTTCGTGAACCTGATCTTGATTGTGCTCGTCATCAAGGGCAAGCTCGCACATGCCAACAATTGCATTCATGGGCGTGCGGATATCATGGCTCATGGCAGAAAGAAAATCGGTTTTTGCGCTGTTTGCCTGCCGTGCAATGTCAAGAGCCTCACGGAGACGGCAGTTTTTCGTTTCCTCCTCCATGAGAAGGCTTGTGACATCGGTTTTGGTCATGATGTAGATATCGTTATCTATGTCATAGGGCACAAAGCGGGTTTTTATGATACCGGGTACATTGCCGCTACGCATAACCTTTGTTGTGAAATCAAAATAGCCGGAGACGGCGGCCCGCTCCCTTACCGTTTGTGGCTCGGTATTCTCAAGAAAACGCTGCTGCTCCTCAGGTAAAACGATTTGCTGGGCATAATTCTGCCGCAAGGTATGATAATTTGCCATACGCTCTTCAAATGACTGATTTGAAGAGCCGTAATACATCATCGTTCCGATGTTAAAGTTAACGCTGGCGATTTGCTCATAATCGTAGGTGGTGACGGAGTAAAGAACCTCTTCCGCCATTTTCTGCTCATGAATGTCGTAGCAGTATTCAAAAAGTAATATAGCTCCGGTGCTTGGCTCCCGCACAAGGTGGAAAATGTTGCGAACCCATATAATCTGTTTGTCGGGCATTCTTCTTCTATAGTCCATAGAGAAGTCAACATTGCTGAGCTGAATTTGAGTTTTCAGATATTCAACGTCATTTAGGTGGACAAACTTTTCTTTGGCATCGGGGTCAATTATGGATTCGGCAATAGTAGATATGGATTCCCCTATGGTCTTGTACAGCTGCTCCGGCTTGCCAAGTCTGGAGGTGTAGTTATAATCCAGAGTTTCGCCGGTATCCAAATTAAATGTTGCGTGGATAAGAAGATCCTTTTCGCCAAGGGAAGGCTTTTGCCGCTCAAATTCATACTTGGCAAGAAGCTCCTTTTCAACGTCGATTAAATGGGCGGTGCAAACGGCGATGCTGGCATTTCCACCCTCGCTCATAAGATTGGTGAAGCGAAACTCCGCCCAATGAATACTGCAGTCTTTAAACCTCACCTGGGCTTCAAAAACTACCTGCGGCTCGCCTTGCTGAATTTTGCTGACAGCGTCGGCATACACAGTAACATACTCCGGTAAAAGGAAATTTCTATCAAACCAGGCCTGAGGATAATTTTCAAGGGTTTCAGGCAAGTTAAAGTCCCGCATGCACCGGGTGTTGAAATAGGCTGTGCCGTTAACGGGGTCATATTTCCAATACCACAGGCCGGCGTGTTCTGTGGCGGTGTCAAGGGCACGTTCGCTGGCAAGCAGCTTTTGCCCCATAAGGTGTTCATCGGTAATGTCAGTATAACAGACATAGGCAAACTGAGACCCGTCGGCCTGTGGCACAACAGTTCCCTGGGCATATATCCAGCGGTACTGGCTTGTTTTAACGTTAAAGGAACGGTAGGTATGCTCAAATTTTTGATTTTGCTGAAATGACTTCAACATTGCCTGCTGAAGAGCCTGCAAATCATCGGGATGAACGTGCTTGTACATGGTCCCGCTTGTTTGCTCAAGGGATGTTTTTGCATCCTCACCCAGTATAGCGGAAAACTGCTCGCTTACAACAATGGGGTGGAGTTTACTGCCGTCCCATCGATAGAGACATATTCCCCCCGGCACGTTATGCACCACATCGTTAAGCTGCTGCTCTTGCTGCACTTGAGTCGTAACATCATAGTAGGTAGCATATGTGGTGGCGCTGCCGTCGGGCAGGGTTACAGCGTTAATATCCAAACGAATCCACTTGGTGCGGCCGCTGGGAAGAATAAAGCGCAGCGTTCCGTCGGTGTGGGATCTGTTCAACATAAGCTGCTCTGCCATTTCGCTTACCTTGCCCAAATCCTCCGGGTGTACTCCTTCATAAATATTCGATTTGTAACGCTGGCGAAGCTCCTCCTCGCTACCCTCAAAAAGCTGGCAAAAGCCCTTGTTCATGTACTGAATCTGATAAGAGCCATCTACAGCGTTAGCCTTAGAGACAACTATTCCACAGGAAATGCTTTGTATCATCTCGTCAAGCTGTGATTGCTTATTGTGTTCGTCGGTAACATCATAGCAAACGGAGATAATAACCTCTTCATCATTTTCGTTGAGGGTTTTCCGGCCTATATCGTGAACCCAAATATAGCTGCCGTCCTTTTTCTTCATGCGGTAGTCTACGGCATATTGACTACCCTGTGAAAATTGAATAATAATTTTGCGGCTTACACTATCCCGGTCATCAGGGTGGACACCGTTTATGATAAGGCCGTCAATATCATCAACGAACTCTTTTTCGTCAGCATAGCCAAGGTAGTCAAGCATCCGTTGACTGACAAAATAGAAGGGAAAGCCGTTTTGAACATAGCCCCCGAGAAGGCCTCCTTCAATTGTGGACATAACAAGCTCCGTTTTCGCTCGGGCTAAGGCTTGTTTTTGCTTTGTTACCGGGAAAAATTCATCCTGAAGCTGGGAAGAATCCGACACGGAAAAGTGCATAGAGCAAAGCTTTTCCACGCCCTCATCCAAGCGGGAGGCAGCAGTAATACGAACAGATTCCGACACGTTATCGGCTTCAAGAGCCATCCGGAGAAACGCCACTCCGGTGAAAGGACCGGTGGGGCGGTAGTTTTCCCCTAAAATTTTCATTTGGTAAGGGCGGGGCATTGCCTTCATTTCCGCTCTGAAATAGTTTTCAGCGTCTTGAAGGGACATCACGTCTTCAAAATCGGAGGTTCCAAACCATATTATATCATTTGTTAACAGGGAAAGAGATTTTTTGCTGTCTCTTTCCACAAAGTAAAAGGTGCAAAAATCCTTTAGCAATGTTAGAGTGTTGGCCATTGCCTGCCTCCTAAAATAGATGTTACATACAAATGACAATACCCGGAAAAATTCATTGAATTTCGAATATAATTTGCATAACTTTAATTTTATCATATGCAAAACAAAGCGGCAACGGATAAATGTAAGTTACAGGAAAAAATTTCTATTTTCATTTGTAATCTCAACAACGACGGTCTTCTCATGGGCTCTTACAGCGTCCAGAAACGGCGTGCTTTTGGGCTTTATCACACCCAAAACCGGAGTTTCGCCGTCAAGAGCCGCAAGCACGGCTGCTTGAAAGCATTTCGCCTCGGATTCCATTATTCCAAGCTCGTCCATGATAATTAAATCGCAGTCAGTGGCGTTTAGAAGCTCCACTCCAACCCTGTCAAAAACAGCGGGAAAGGACAAGGGTGTTTTACCGTCACGACGAATACCCACAAGGTTTTCCGAGGTTTGCTGAGCACCGGGACAGTCTGCCGGCACGATGTGGATGCCATTATTGCCGCATATGCTGCATACGGTGCAAAAACCGCCTATTTTAAGCTCGGGATGCTCCCGAAGAAATTTTTGTATCAAGGTGGACTTTCCCACCCGGGGTGAACCGGTTAGAAAAATATTCATTAGGTCGTGCCCAAGGCTCTGCCCGTAAGGCTGTTATACTGCTCCGGTGTCAACTCGCTGTGATAAAAAAGCTGGTAAAACTCCCGAGCCTGCTCATACATGTCATAGTCGGTTTCGTCGGGGTAAAAAAGCTTTGCCATCCAAAGAAGTCCAAGGCTGCGCTGAACAGAGGGAGGGAAGCCTAGCCAGTTATAAGGCTCGCTGGGAACTATGTAAAAGTTTCCGTCCTCGATTGCTTTAACAGCGCTCCAACTTGAATCGGATTTTGCCATGGCGCAGGCGTTTTGAGACTCAAAAATAATATAATCGGGATTCCAGCTTAGTATTTGTTCCATGTCCACCTCGTTGCCGGTGCCCTTTGAAGAAGCATTGTCCACAACAGCTAAATTGTTGCAAAGAAGGTCAAGCATTTCCGAGTGATAGGAATCCTTAACAATTACGTTTAACCCGTTGTCCCCCACAACATAAAGCATGTTGGCCTTATTAACCCCTTGAGATATTTCAAGGGCGGTGCTATAGGCGCTTTGGCAATAGTCTGCAAGCTTCCCGGCCTCCTCTTCCATTCCCAAAAGAGCGCCCAGGGTCTTGTACATCTCGTCATAGGTGGAAAGGGACGCATCAATATGTATAAAGGGAATGCCGCTTTGCTCAGTTAGTTTGTCCATGTCCTGAACCATGCTGTCCTTGCTCTCACCTATATCAATGACGATTTGTGGCGCCGCCGCAATAAGAGACTCGAGATTCATTTCGCTTTTGCCGCCGTAAAGCTGGCCTAATACCGGAAGCTCCCTAAACTCCGCTGGTATAAACTCCCGTTCTCCCTCGGACCATTCACCGGACAGTCCCACAAGCTTTTCGGGAGCCAGTGCAAAGATGACGATTTGCGTCATTTGCCCGGTAACCGCAATGCGGCTTATGTCAGCGGGAATTTCAAGCTCCCTGCCCGTGGAGTCAACAAAGCTGCGAGTGCCAGGTTGAGCATCCTCTGATGGGGGTGTGGTCTCGGGCTCTGACGTGCCAGAATCATTGCCGCAGCCTGTAAAGAGCGTAGCAAGCAGTATGAGTGCAAGAAGAAGTGATGCTGTCCGTCTCATATTCTAAATCCTTTCTGATTTTCTGTAATTGGCACAATAAGCGGTGTGTCGTTTACATTTTCAATATTTGAATCAACGCCGTAAAGCTCCTTTATTAGAGCCTTGTCCAAGATTTCTGAGGGCACTCCGTGGGCAAGAACAGCACCGTTTTGGAGTGCTGCGGCCTTGTGAGCATAGGAAAGAGCGTACTGAGGGTTGTGGGCACTCATAAGAACGGTATAGCCTTGCTGTGAAAGCTGCTGTGCCTTCTCCATCATCTTTAGCTGATTGCCGTAGTCAAGACTGGAGGTGGGCTCGTCCATAATAAGAATGGGCGCGCCCTGCACAAGAGCACGGGCTATAAGCGTCATTTGCTGCTCCCCGCCGCTTATCTCACAATAACTCCGATTGGCAAGATGGGCGATGCCAATACTGTCAAGCGCCGATAGGGCAGCGTCATACTGCTGCTTTTTAGGAGATGAGAATGCAAACACCTGACTACCCGTTCCCATAACCACCATATCCAAAACGGAGTAGTTAAAAGATGGGTAGTGTACCTGGGGGATATAGGCAACACTGCGGGCAATTTCCTTTGCAGACAAACTTTTTGCCTCCCGGCCGGAAATTTTAATGCTGCCGCAATAGTTCTTTTCAAGGCCGAGGATACAGCGAAAAAGCGTCGTTTTTCCGGCTCCGTTCCTGCCCAAAAGCATGGTTATTTCTCCGTCCTTCGCGCTGAGGCTTACCTTGTTAAGTACACTGCGCATGCCGTAGGAGAAGGAGAGGTTTTGTATTTCAATCATGCTGTGGTCCCCTTTCTCATAATTAGATAGATGAAGAAGGGCGCACCCACAAAGGCAGTTAAAATACCGATGGGTACCTCCGTTGCTGCAAGATTTCGGGAGATGTTGTCAATGATCAAAAGGAAAAGAGCGCCCAAAAGCATGGATGCAGGAATGAGATAACGGTTGTCGTTTCCAATGAGCCTGCGGCACAGGTGGGGGATTATAAGCCCCACCCAGCCTATCATTCCACTGACAGCAACGCTGGCGGCAGTAACAAGCGTGGCACAGAGTATAACTATAAATCTTAAGCGGCTTGGGTTGATGCCAATGGTTCTTGCCTCATCGTCCCCCAAGGTCAGAATGTTTATGCGCCACCGCAGAAGATACAGTGGCACAAGCCCTGTAAGCATTGGTATTGCCGCAAGGAAAATGTCCGACATGCGGGAGCCGGAAAGACTGCCCATCAGCCAATAGGTGATGGCGGGAAGTTGGTCGCCGGGGGCGGCAACAAGCTTTATGTATGAGGTTGCCGCCGTGAAAAGACTGCTTATCATAACACCGGCAAGAATCAGATTAACGACCTTCTTGCCGGGAGCACGTCTCCCAATTATGTAAACCGCAAAAACCGTGATAAGACCAAAGAAGAAAGCGGACACGGTTATGAAAACACTTCCCAAATCAAGAAGAATTGCAAGTGCTGCGCCGAAGGCAGCGCCGGAGGAGGCACCGAGAATGTCAGGAGCAGCCATGGGGTTTTGAAATACCCCCTGATAGGCGCAGCCAGCCGAGGAAAGGCAGCAGCCCACAAGACAGGCAAGGATAATCCTTGGCATCCGTATATTAAAAACAACGGTTGCAGCAGTGTCTGCCCATGTTTTTTCAAGGGGCAGGCCCAGTCGGGAGAAAAGTATTTTAATCACATCCCCTAAAGGGATAGCGTATCTTCCAAAGCAAAATGATGCAAGAAAAAGCGCAGTAAGCGTCACGGACATTAAAGCAATATAAAGCTGCGCCTTTTTTCGTCTTTTGTCTTGAGTAAGCTCCATAATCTGTGTTTCCTTTTCGTCGGCAATTATATGAGAGCAAAAAGTCCGGGGGGCTAAATGCCGGAGTTTTTTGAGCACATTTGCTCATATTCCCGGGGAGTGTTTATATTGGTACTGAAGATTTCCGAAAACTCGCTGTTGGAATAGTCAATGTAGCTGGTTTTCATCTGCTTCAGGGCATTTTTTATTTTATAGTCACCATGGCTAAGAAAGCTTGCAAAAACATCCCCGCAGCGCTTGTGGTATATTCCGCACAGGGGGTGGATTCTCCCGTCAGTCACGGGGACGACGGCATCGGTATCCTCGTCCATTTTGGAACAGAGGCTTTGGGCAAGCTCTTTTGTGAACAAGGGACTGTCGCAGGCAAGCACAAGCAGTGCCCGAGAGCGGCAAACGGACAGGGCGGAAGCCATCCCGCCCATGGGGCCACAGTCTTTGTATTGGTCTGGAACCTTGGGGTAGGGTAAGTCGATATACTTGTCCTCGCTGTCCACGGAAATGAGAAGCTCGTCGAAGTCCGAAAGCTCGGCGGCAATCTTTTCAAGAAAGCTCACGCCGCCGATTTTAAGGCCGGCTTTATCTGTACCCATACGGCTGCTTTTCCCGCCGGCAAGAATTACTGCTCCGATTTTCATGTGTTCACCTCAAAAATGCTGTGGGCGCAGATGCAAAAAGCAACTGCGCCCACAGGAGCAAAGACAGCTATTAAAAAACCGCCCTTTCTCTTTGTCAGTTCCTTAAATTACTTCAGCTTTTCAATTCTACAGGGGACACGGCGGTGCATGGGAGTGTACATTTCGTCCCTGTCGGCGGAGGAAACAAGCTCATTTACATTAACGCCGTACTGTTTTCCTTCATAAATAAGGCCACGTCCATGACGAATGTATACGAAATTCTCGCAGGTGTTAGGAGAAATCTCAACCACCATTTCAGCGCTTGAAGCCTTAGTAACCACACGCACGGTTTCGCCGTTTTCAATTCCCATACGCTTTGCGTCAGCCTCGTTTATAAACATGCTGTCGGCGTCACGGCCCTTGTTCCATGCCGGGTCGCGCAAAATAGTGTTTATAACCGTTTCGTGGTGCAGTCCGGCGTGAAGGAACATTGGAAAATCGGCGTTAGGGGACAGGGCCTTGATCTCGTTTTCTATGGTGGCATTTTTAAGCTGCTCGTCAAGCTCCTCAATACGGAGATTAAGCTTTTTATCCGCTGTTTTTAAAAGACGGAAATTATCGCACTGGAAATTGGAGAGAATCATTCCCTGGGGATGATTCTTTATGTCCTCAAATACTGTTTCGGTAAAGCTTATGTCGTCTCCGTCGGGATAGCCAAGGGCGGTTGCACCTACCTTGAAGGCCTTGCTTGCGCCGATTAATAGGGCAACTATCATGGCCTGGTTATAGGAGCCCAAAGCCGGGCCGAGGGTTTTTGCGATGATGGCGGGAAGCATTTTCATGTGCTCCATGTTTTCCTGCATCCACATCATTAGCTCAACACAGTAGGCGGTAATGCCGTCCTTTGCGGCATCGTAAATGGATTGCGGAAGTTCCGGCAGAAGATTCATTTTGTCCATAAGCTCCAGCATTATCTGTGAGCCTTCCTTGCATTCACTGCTGAAGGGAGGCACAACGGGCTGGCGCATTTGGAAATAAAGTTCCGGGAACATGTAGTTAAAGCAAACCGTGTCATAGGTTTCCATGTAGCTTTTGCAGGGGAGAACATAATCGCACTCACGGGCGGTTTCGTTATAGGCAACGTCAATACATACCGAAAGATCCATGGCACGGAACGCCTTTTCATAGGCTTTCGTGTCAGGATAGGAGCGCAGGGGGTTGCAGGCGCTTACTATAACTGCCCTTAAATGGTCCTCGTTGTCGCCCAAAACCTCGTCCGGGAAAATGGACGGGGGAAATACGCCGCAGACGGGGAACATGCCGTGCCTTGCGGTACGCTTAATCTTCGGGTTACGCTCATCGGTGTCGCTGCCCATGGGATAAAGCATGGCGGGGATTACCTGTCCGCCTTCAACGCACATGCGGCCGGTGATTATTCTGATTACATAAATAAGAAAACAGTTTATTGTTGAGTTGCGGTTCATGTATATGCCAAGGTCGGGATGTATGCAGGATTTTGTGGTGGCAATAAGGCGGGTCGCCTCAACCACTGTGTCGTAATCCAGCCCGCAAACCTCAGTGACGGCACGCCTTGCGTCAAAACCGTCGAAAAACTTTATGGTTTCGTCCCAGCCGCTTACATGTTCTTCAATAAAGGACTTGTTGTCCCAGCCCATGTCAAGAATAATGCGAATCATGGACTTGAGAAGCATGGTGTCCGTTCCCGCCTTTAGCTTAAGGTGAATCTCGGCGTGCTGGGCGGTTTCGGAAACACGGGGGTCAATAACAATAAAGTGCTTGTCGGGATTCTTTTCAAGGTCAAGAATAAGAGATCTCGCCTGAGGCTCCTGATTGCTCATCCAACCGTTCCATCCCCAGGCAACAACCGTGTCGGCCTTGTGGGTTTCGGGTTGAGAGGCTGAGCCCTGCTTTCCTGTTATGCGACCGTCCACCCAATAGACGTTGGAAAATTCCTGAGCAAGTGAGGAATAGTAGTTACGGGAGCCAAGGGTGCTAAGAAGCTTTAAGCCAACGGCGCACTCCATTTGGCCGCCCACGGCACCGCCGCCCATATAGGCAATAGTGTTACCACCATACTGCTCCTTTATGGAAAGAAGCTTTTGGGATATTTCGCTGATGGCCTGTTCCCAGGAAATGCGCTGGTGGTGGCCATCCACCTTCTTAAGGGGATATGCAAGTCTGTCTGCATGGTGCTCATAGTAATTCATGCTGAGTCCCTTGCGGCAGCAGTAGCCCTGACTGCGGGGGTTGTCCTTGTCACCCCTTACCTTGATGATTTTTCCGTCCTCGACCTCCATTTCAAGGCCGCAGTTTTGTGCGCACAGCACACAACTGCTGTGTTTCCATTCGCTCATTGTACAAACTCCTTTCAGATAGCTTTTTTAGTATTTAATCTGGTGAGTTTGTTTCTTTTTTCAAAGGTGGAGGGCAGGGGCGTTTCCACCCATACCCCGGAGGCTGAAAGCCTCGGCGCAACGCCGTGGCAGACTGCTTTAGGCGTTTTTGCTCAAGAAACAAATGCGGGGAATACGCAGGGAAGCTTTTAATGCCGGGACACATCGTGATGTCCAAACATACAAAGGCTGATTTTGTATGCAAAAATAAGGGTGAAGGGGTGCATGATATTAAACGCACAATCTGGTTGACCAATAAAATTATACTACAACCATTGTGTTATCATGTCAACAAATAATTGGAAATACTGACATTATTAAATTCTGATTGACATTTTAAAACCAAGGACGCATAATGTGGTAGACGTTTGATTGACCACATATGGGGGGGAAAAGCATGTCCGCAGTTAAAGTCAATATGCCAAAAACCAAGGAAGAATTTATAAAATACCTTCAAGAACGAATCATAAAGGGTAAGCTGCCCGTGGGTGAAAAATTGCCCACAGAGCGGGAGTTCGAGCAGCAAACGGGAATAAGAAAGTCCACAATCCACGCCGCACTGGTGGAGCTTGCTCAGAAAGGCTTTCTTGATATTGCCCCAAGGCGGGGAGCGTATGTAGCCAATTTCGCAAGAGAGGGCACAACCGACACGCTTACTGAGGTGCTGCGCTGCAACGACGGAAAATTAAGCGCCAAAATGTCCTTTGAAATTGTTGAGCTTAGAAATGCCATTGAAGGCGGGGCACTTATCCGTCTTGCGGCAAACCACACCCAAGAGGACATAGAAAGGCTTAAAGCTGCGCTGAACGAGCTTCGCTCCGTTGATATTAACAGCATGGAAATCCCGGAAATTGCTCAGATTGAAAGCCGCTTTCACCTTTTAATCTGTGAGCTGAGCGGGAACGATATGTTTCTTCTGGTTATGAATTCATTTGCGCCTATTTGCTCTGTTCTTTGGCAATGCTGCGCCCTTTTCTGGGGAGTTGACGGCTTTATTGAGCACGACGAAATGCTTATCCAAATGATAGAACAGGGAGAGGGGCATCGGGCACAACAATACATTGAGGACGTTTTTTCAAGCTTTCTGGAGGCATACACAAAATCTGTATAGACGGGGGACAGCACCCTTAAACCTATTAACTGAAAAGCCTTTTTTTCGCCTCGGGTCTTATGCCCTGGCGGGAAAAGGCTTTTCCGCTTTCAGTAATTAAAAGGCAAAATTAGGCAGAAGCCCATTGATTTGTGAAAATATATGGAGTAAAATAGCAAAAGTTACATATAATATTTGAATTTTTAAAACGCAGACGTGTTTGTTACCACAATGCTTGTTTCAAAGAACATATGATTGCCGCCCGATAGCTTCGAGCGCTTTTACTAAAAAAGCACGATAGGAAGAAGTAAGCCGATGCCTTTTGATATCAAAATTACTCAGCTTAATACCATGTCGGCTGTAAACGCCGTTAGCAGCACCCTGCGTAAAATTGACAAACGACTTGTGGACCATGGTGAACGGGTGGCTTATATCGCCTGTGAATTGTGCAGAAGCGGTAAGCTGCAGTTGGACCTGCAGACTATGTTTCTTCTTGGCGTATTTCATGATGTGGGCGCTTACAAAACCGATGAGATTGACAGGATGCTGGAGTTTGAAACCAACAATGTTTGGAATCATTCCATATATGGCTATCTTTTCATGAAATACATGTCCCCGCTGAAGGACTATTCCGAAGCAATTTTGTACCACCACACCCCGTGGAAGCATGTTGTTACCTCGAAGGCAGCTTGCAGGGACTATGCCGGACTTATCCATTTGGCGGATCGAATTGATATTGCCGCCGCATATGGCGAGAAGAGCGTGCAGTTTCAAAAGCTCTTAAGCAACGAAAAAGGCTTGTTCGGTGAGGAACTGGTAGAAATTCTTCGCTCGAAGGTGGATAAGACAAGACTCCTCAGAGAACTGAAGGACGGCTCTTATCGAAAGAGAAACCTTGAAATAAGCGTGGAATTTGGTATCGACGCCACGGAAGCCCTTGAATACCTTAAAATGATAGTTTACGCCATAGACTTTCGAAGCGAGCATACGGTTACCCACACAATAAACACCACCTCAGTTGCCCTCAATATTGCAAGGCATTTCGGACTTGACGATACGGAGCTTGAAAAGATATATCTGGGGGCGCTTCTTCATGACGTGGGAAAAGTGGCCATTCCCCAAGAAATATTGGAGTTCCCCGGCAAGCTCAGCGACGAGCAGATGAGTGTTATGCGCACCCATGTTTATGAGACAGAGCAGCTTATAAGAAGCATTGTGCCTGATGACATTTGCGAGATAGCTGTTCGTCATCACGAAAAGCTTGACGGCTCGGGCTATCCCCACGGACTTTCGGACGGGGAGCTTACGTTTCCCCAGAGAATTGTGGCAGTTGCGGACATTGTCAGTGCGCTGAGCAGTCAGCGCAGCTATAAGGAGCCCTTCCCAAGAGACAAAACTATTTTCATTCTGAACGAAATGAAGACAACCAAGCTGGACACAGAGATTTGCGAATATGTGTGCTGTAACTATGACGAGATAATGGACACCACCGGAAATGAGCGGGCAAGCATCATTGAGCGGTATGGAAACATAAAGAACGATTTTATGAGAATAATCGGTAAGATAGACGAAGCAACAAAAGAAGAATGCAGCAAATAAAAAACCTGCAAAAATAGCAAAAAAACACCAGACGGAAACGTATGGGAGAATTGAATTTCGACATTTTCCACTGAAAGGCCTGCAATTGCGACCCTTTTGCCCAAAAGCGCCCACTGTTTACATAACAATTTATGTAATATTTTCTTAACATTTGCTTTACAGTGATAAATTTATGTGGTAATATATCCCCAATCGGGAAAATCCCGGTTTACTTAGTGTATCTATCGTTAAAACGACAATGATACTGAACAAAAAATTGGAGGTTAAAACGAACATGAAAAAACTTCTTGCTCTGCTTCTCGCGGTCATGATGCTTGTTGGCGTTATGACAGCTTGCTCTCCCAAGGCTCCCGTTGAGCCCGAGGATAGCAGCACCCCCGAGACTCCTGTTGCTGAAGGCGAAGACCTTAATCTGGCCGTCTGCCTTGCTTCTGAGCCTCAGACCATCGACCCCGCTCTCAACTCCGCAGTTGACGGCGGCATCATGCTCAGCCATTTCTTTGAAGGACTTATGAAGTGGGTTGACGACGGCGAAGGAAACGCAAAGCTCGTCGAAGGCCAGGCTGCGTCCTATGAAAAGACTGAAAATGAAGACGGCACCGTTACCTACACCTTTAAGCTCCGTGAGGATGCTAAGTGGAGTGATGGCCAGGCAGTTACCGCTGAAGACTTTGTTTACAGCTGGCAGCGTCTTGCAACTCCCGAAACCGCAGCAGACTATTCTTACATGATCGGCCTTGTTAAGGGCTTTGACGAAGTTAACGGCGGCACCGCTGAGCCCAGCACTCTTGCTGTTGCAGCTCCCGATGCTCAGACCTTCGAAGTCACCCTTATCACCGATGCTGTGTACTGGCTCGAAATCTGCGCCTTCCCCGCAACCTTCCCTGTTCGCAAGGACATCGTTGAGGCAAACGGCGACCAGTGGACCTTCGATCCTACCACCTACATTGGCAACGGCCCCTACAAGATGAGCGAGTGGGTACATAACTCTTACATCAAGGCTGTTCCCAGCGACACTTACTATGACGCAGCAAACCTGGGCCCTGCAAGCATCACCTTCCAGCTTATGGACGATGCTAACGCTCAGCTTACTGCATTCCAGAGCGGCGACCTCCAGTTTATCGAGGAAGTTCCTGTTGATGAAATCCCCACCCTCGTCGCTTCCGGTGATTTGGTCATCGTTCCCCAGTATGGCACCTACTATGCTTGCTTCAACGTACAGAAGGCTCCCTTTGATGATGTCCGCGTTCGTGAAGCATTCTCCCTTGTTATTGACCGTAACTACATCGTTGAGAACGTTACCCAGACCGGACAGGTTCCCGCAACAGCATTTGTTTGCCCCGGCCTGAGCGACGCTGAAGGCGTTTCCGGCGACGATTTCCGCACTGTTGGCGGCGACTATTACTCCGTAGCTGCTGAGGATTACGAAGCTAACTGCGAAAAGGCACGTGAGCTTCTTGCTGACGCAGGCTATCCCAACGGCGAAGGCTTCCCCGCTGTTGAGTATCTTTACAACACCAACGAGAACCACAAGGCTATCGGCGAAGCTCTTCAGAACATGTGGCAGACCGAGCTTGGCGTTACCGTCAGCCTGAACAACCAGGAGTGGGGCGTATTCCTTGAAACTCGTAAGGAAGGCAACTACCAGATCGCTCGTAACGGCTGGCTGCCCGACTATAACGACCCCATGAGCTATCTCGACATGTGGCTTACCGACGGCGGCAACAACGACGCTCAGTATAGCAACGCCGAGTACGATGCACTTATTAAGAGCGCAATGGAGACCTCTGATCCTGTTGAGCGTATGAAGCTTATGCACCAGGCAGAAGACCTCATCATTGGCACTGATAAGGCACTTGTTCCCATCTACTTCTACACTCAGAAGTACATGCTTGATCCCGCAGTTGAGGGTATGTTCTACAATCCTCTGGGATTCTTCTACTTCATGAACTGCACCAAGGCTGCTGCATAATAGCATAGCCTTAATAAATCGATACGGGATCGTCCTTTGGGCGGTCCCGTATTGGTCGTTTGATCCATGATTTACCGGTATCGTTAGATACAGAGTATGGAGGATAGATATATAATGAAAAGAATCCTTTGCGCCTTGCTGACGGCAGCGTTTCTTATGGGCGGCTTTGCAGCTTGTGCCCCGAATGCACAAAATCCCGACGAAGTTCCCGGAGCAAGCTCTATGCCTGCCGAGGACTTTGTGCTGAATGTGAGCATTGCTCCAGAGCCGCAGACTCTTGATCCGGCTTTAAACGCCTCTGTGGACGGCTCCACACTTATCCAGCACTTTTTTGAAGGGCTTATGAAGTGGAGCAACGACGGAGCCGGAAACGCTGTTATCGTTCCAGGACAGGCGGAGTCCTACGATAAGACAGAAAATGAGGACGGCACCGTCACCTATACCTTCACACTTCGTGAAGATGCAAGGTGGAGCGACGGGAAAAATGTTACCGCCGGCGACTTCGTTTATTCCTGGCAGCGACTTGTCAGCTCCGAAACCGCTGCGGCATACACAGGAATCATTGACATGGTGGTGGGCTTCGACGAGATATTCTACGGAACACCTACAGGTGAAACCCAGCTTGACGCAGACGGGCAGGAAACGGAGATTATAAAGTATGCCGCTCCTGAGACTCTGGCGGTTTCCGCACCGGACGATAAAACCTTCGCTGTTACGCTTTATCAGGATTGTCCGTATTTTGAATCTGTGTGCGCTTTTCCTGCAACCTTCCCCGTGCGGCAGGATATTATCGAGTCGGCTGGGGGGCAGTGGACATATTCGGCGGATACCTATATAGGCAACGGTCCCTACAAGATGACTCAGTGGGATCATAACTCCTTAATCAGCACGGTGAAAAACGACCAATACTACGACTATGACGCTCTTGGCCCTGACGAGCTGAACTTTTACCTTATGGACAACGCAGCGTCCATGTACACTGCTTTTAAAAACGATGACCTTCAATTTGCCATAGATGTACCGCTGGACGAGACACAAACTCTCCTTGCCGACGGCAGTTTGAAGGTGAAGCCGGTAATAGGAACATATTTCCTTAACATGAACAACCAGGCTGCGCCCTTTGACGATGCCCGTGTAAGGCAGGCATTTTCCATGGCGATTGACAGAAACTACCTTGTGGAGACTGTTACAGGAACAGGGGAAACTCCGGCCGGTGCGTACATTCCGGATACTGTAAACGATGTGAACGGAGATAGCTTCCGCACAATAGGCGGTGAGTACTACTCAGTAGCGTCAGAGAATTATGAAAAAAATTGCGAAAAGGCAAGGGAACTTCTTGCCGAGGCGGGCTATCCAAACGGTGAGGGGCTTCCGGCAGTTGAGTATATGTACAACACCGGCGACAGCAATGTTGCTCTTGCCGAGGCGCTGCAGAATATGTGGAAAACGGTTTTGGGTGTCAACGTGACACTCAATGCACTGGAATGGTCGGCATATTTTGAAACCCTCTTTATGGACGATTTCCAGCTTTGCTGCATTGACTGGTTTGCAGACTACAATGACCCCGGCACAATGCTTGACATGTGGCATTCTCAAAACGGAAACAACGTGGCAAGATACGCAAACCCGGAATATGATGCAATTATAGAGACGGCAAAGGTTCAAAGCGATATTCAAAAGCGCATGGAAAGCTATCACGAGGCAGAGCGCCTTCTTATTGAGGAGGACTGTGCCATTGCGCCGCTGTATCATAACACTCAGAAATATCTGTTGGCTGACAGTGTAAGCGGAATGTATTACACCCCTCTTGGGTACTTCTTCTTCGGATATTGCAGCCGTACTAAGTAAATAAGCGAAAAAGCCATCCCATCTCGGGATGGCTTTTGTTTTGTTTACAATTGGGACAGGATAAGATATAATGACTGTTATTACAGTTATTATACTTAATCTAAGACGTTTTTTGCGCCCCGCCGGGCAACGGAAAAACATGACGCATTATACCACGACGCTTTGCGGCTATGGTACAATGCTCTAATAAAAACATTTTAGGAAGATGCGTATGAACAATAGAAATTATGGTATAGACATCTTGAGAAGTGTTTCCATGCTGATGATAGTTATGCTTCACATTTTGGGTGTGGGCGGAATACTTGCAGGGACTGCTCCCGGCAGCGGGTCATATAATTCTGCGTGGGTTTTGGAAAGCCTTTGTATGTGTGCGGTAAACTGCTTCGGCCTTGTAAGCGGATATGTTGTATCCACGGGAAGGTACAGGGGCGGAAGGCTATTTTCCCTGTGGCTTAGGGTAGTGGCGGAAGGGCTGCTTGTAACAGCTCTTTTTGCATTTTTTGGCACAGCTCCAGTGGAAAAAAGCTCGTGGATTTCGTCACTGCTGCCTGTAACAAAAAATGTTTATTGGTATTTTACAGCCTATTTCGCACTTTTCTTCTTCATACCTTACATAAATAAAATGATAGCGTCCCTATCAAAGGTGGCCTTTCGCTCACTTGCCACTGGGATTGTGATGGTCTTTTGCTTTGCGGGAAACACCTTTGGAACGGATATTTTCTTCGTCCACGGGGGTTACAGCTTTTTGTGGCTTTTATGCCTTTACATTCTTGGCGCATACATGCGGACGATTCCAATAAATCAAAAAATACATTGGGCCTGGTTTGCAGCAGCCTTCGTCGCTTTTTCCGTGCTTGCATTTATAGGAAAAACGATTTTAGAAAAGGAAAGCCTCCTTAACTATAACTCACCCTTTATCCTTTTCTCGGCGGCGGCGCTCCTTCTTTTGTTCAGAAGGATAAAAGTAAAGGGAAAATTTAAAATAAGAACCATTGGAATGCTTACAAGAACCTCTTTCGGGGTTTACATAATTCATACAAACCCCTTGGTTTGGAACCGCATCCTTGCCGGAAGCTTTGCAGGACTTGCCCAGCTTCCCATTCCGCTTATGATAGGCTCTGTTATTTTAGCGGCGGCGGTAATATACGCCTTGGGTACGGTCCTTGACTGGTGTGTTGAAAAATTTTTCAAGCTTATCAGAGTGGATGCCTTGGAGAGAGCTTTCGAAAAACTGCTTCGTAGACTTATTTATCTTGGGAAAAACACCAAAAGAGTGGGAAATAAAGTATAAGCTTAGGATGTTTTTCCCCCTTGCGAAAAGGGGATTCATCTGATATATTTATCTAAATGTGTACTGGTGTACACTAACACATTAAATAAAAAAAGGAGACCGTCAGCATGAAAAAGCCGTTTGTAACCCTGCAACAGATCAAGGAGTTTTCATCCAAGTACCCCACTCCTTATCATCTTTACGACGAAAAGGGAATTAGGGAGAACGCACGAAAGCTTTATAAGGCATTTTCATGGAATAAGGGCTTCAAGGAATATTTCGCCGTAAAGGCAACGCCGAATCCCGACATTATGAAGGTGCTTAGCGAAGAGGGCTGCGGCATGGACTGTTCCTCGCTTACGGAGCTTATGCTCTGCCAGCGCTGCGGCATCAGCGGAAGCAACATTATGTTCTCGTCCAACGAAACCCCTGCGGAGGATTTCATCCTTGCCGACAAGCTGGGGGCGATAATAAATCTTGACGATATAACCCACATTGATTTTTTGGAAAAGACCATCGGGCACATTCCGGAGCGCATTTGCTGCCGCTATAACCCCGGCGGAAACTTTGAAATTTCAAACACCATAATGGACACTCCGGGGGACTCGAAATACGGACTTACAAAGCCCCAAATGTTCCAAGCCTTCCGTCTTTTGAAGGAAAAGGGTGTTAAGGAATTCGGCATTCACGCCTTCCTTGCCAGTAACACCGTTACCAACGACTATTACCCCACCCTTGCCGCTTCGCTTTTCCGCCTTGCGGTGGAGCTTAAAAACGAGCTTGGCGTGCACATAAGCTTCATAAACCTCTCCGGCGGCATCGGTATTCCATATCGTGCCGATCAGCAGGCTGCGGATATCGAGCTTATCGGTTCGAGGGTTGAAAAGGTCTACAATCAGATACTTGTCCCTGCGGACATGGGGGATATGTCCATCTTCACAGAACTGGGGCGTTTTATGCTGGGACCTTACGGCTGCCTTGTCACAACAGCGGTGCATCAAAAGCACATCCACAAGGACTATGTGGGTCTGGATGCCTGCGCCTGCAACCTTATGCGTCCGGCGATGTACGGGGCATACCATCATATCACCGTTATGGGCAAGGAGGGTGCACCCGAGGATCATCTCTATGACGTGGTTGGCGGGCTCTGCGAAAATAATGACAAGTTTGCCATTGACCGCTGGCTTCCCCGTGTGGATATAGGCGATTTCCTTGTTATCCATGACACAGGCGCCCACGGTCATTCCATGGGCTATAACTACAACGGCAAGCTTCGCAGTGCGGAGGTGCTTTTGCAGGAGGATGGTGAAACCCGCCTCATCCGCCGTGCAGAAACTGCCGATGATTATTTTGCCACCCTAAATTTCTAAATAAAAATTGAAGGCCCCGTACCTCAGGGTACGGGGTCTTCGATTTTCATAACTTCGGAGGCGGAAACCTCAAAGGCGGTTTTTTCAATTTGCCCGGAGTCTGTGCATTTTATGTAGGTCCTGCTCTGTATACGCCCCTCAAGCCGGATTATGCTGCCTACCTCGTAGTCTGAAGCTACCCGCGCCTGTTTTCCCCAGCAGATGCAGGGAAGATAATCTGAGCGTCCGTAGGGCCTGTTTACGGCTATTAGAAGGTCGCATATCTCCCTTCCCAGGGGAGTGACCCTAAGACTTGGCCTTTTGCACAGGGTGCCGGTCACGGTAACCTCGTTGACGGGCTCCTCCTCACAAAATTCCATTTCATGGGCGTAAACAAATACAAGCAGCTTGTTCCCAACGCCGGATTTGTTGTTAAAGGTGCGCAGTCCACCTGTTATTTTCAGCATGGAGCTGCCGTCGGGTATTTCAACGGCAATAAGATCCTCGCTGCAAACGATGTTTACTGTGTCCTCAGTGCCGGACAGCCTGCTTACAAAAAGAGGAAAGGTGTAGTAATTTCGCCCTCGTGAGGTGTGTGAATACTGTGGCCTTCCTCCCGGCGTACCGCAGAGCACGACCTTGCAGCCCGAATTATTGTTTTCCATAGCGGCCTCCTTTTTATCGGTTTGTCTACCTGAGAAAGCTTATTCGGACGGCATATGAAATATGATTTGGCGGCTTAAACAATAACTGGAAGGGCAGAAAATGTCGTAACGCCTTGACTAAGAGCGAAAAATAGTATAATATCAGTGAGTTGAATGTGGGCTTCTATACTTATGGATGATATCTTAGCAAAAAGACATTTGTATTCCCCACGCAAATTTGTACAGGATGTGAAGAAATGGCAAAATATACCTTAAAAAGGTTTTTGATGGCAATCATAACACTGATTCTTGTTGCCAGTTTAACCTTTGTTCTGATGAACAGCATTCCGGGCAGCCCTTGGCTTAGTGAGAAAATGCCTTCACAGGCCACTCTGGATGCCTTGAACGAAAAGTACGGCCTTGACCAGCCGAAAATCGTTCAGCTTGGAAAATATCTTGAAAATCTTTTACATGGCGACATGGGTGTTTCTCTGAAAATGCAGAAGAATCGTCCTGTTGTGGATATCATAAAAGAAATGTTCCCGGTGTCGGCCAAGGTGGGCTTTTTCGCCCTGCTTTGGGCGGTTGCCGTGGGCGTGCCCTTGGGGTGTATAGCGGCGTATAACCGAGGGAAGTGGGTGGACAGCTTACTCCGGGTGGTCTGTACGGTCGGCGTATCTATGCCAAGCTTCGTTGTGGCGACCTTGCTGCTGGCGGGTTTTGCGGGCAGCTTTTTCCCAACGGTCTTTAAAGCATCTATGGGCGCAAGAGCCTATGTTTTGCCCTGCCTTGCATTGGGACTTTATCCCATGTGCTACACGGCGAGACAGGCAAGAAGCGCCATGCTTGACTCTCTCGGACAGGACTACATAAAGACTGCCCGGGCAAAGGGCCTTGGCAACGCCAAGGTTGTCTTTAAGCATGCGCTGAGAAATGCTCTTTTGCCGGTTATTACGTATCTTGGACCCCAGGTGGCCTTCACACTTTGCGGCGGCTTCGTCGTTGAAACCGTGTTCTCCATCCCGGGACTTGGACGTTACTTCGTTCAGAGCATTCAAAACCGTGACTACCCGGTTATTATGGGTACCACAATATTCCTTGCGGCATTTATTATCTTCATGAACTTTATCGTGGATTTGCTATATAAGGTCGCTGACCCGAGAATCAATCTTTCGGAAGGAGACAACTAAGATGGCTGACAAGAAAAAACATAGCAAATTCGGCAGCTTGCAGCCGGACATTGAAAATCTCCTTGAACTGACCCCGGAGGACTTTGCAAGTGCCACCGAGGAAGAAAAGGAAAACTTCATTAAAGACAGAAAAAGCACCTCTTACTGGAAGGATGCATGGAGAAGGCTCAAGCAGAATAAGGTCGCCATGGTTGCCCTCGGGGTCGTTATTTTCTTTATTCTATTTGCCTTTTTGGGACCGAGCCTTGTACCCTATGGCTATGACCAGTTCAACAGGGGCGAGGAGAACCTTTATCCCTGGCACTACTCACTGGACGACCAGCGTCTTATTGAGGAAGGCACAGGCGACTATGACACCAGACTTGCCCTTGCGATTGCCGCAAAGGAAGATGAGCTGGGACGAGAGCTAAACAATATTGAGCTTTCTGTGGTAAAAAATCAGACCAAGGCTGCCACGGTTGACAGGGACGATTTTATAAAGGAAAATAACATTTCCAAAAAGCTTTTCGGTTATTCCAAGACCCAGCTTGAAAAGAAGGAAGCAGGGGAGAAGTCTTTCCCACATGTTTTCGGCACCGACAAGTACGGACGTGACATTCTTGTCCGTCTTATGTACGGCACTCGTGTTTCCATGATAATCGGTGTTTCGGCAGCACTGCTGGTGCTTCTTATCGGCGCAACCTATGGTTCAATCTCCGGCTTCTTCGGCGGCAAGGTTGACTCCATAATGATGCGCATAGTGGAGCTTATTTACTCCATACCGGAGGTTTTGGTGGTGCTTCTTATTTCCACGGCGCTTCGGCCGGCCTTAACGGCTTTCCAAAACAGCGGAAGCGGGTTTTTCCAAAATCTTGTGGGTGTTTTAGGCCCCAACCTTATTTCACTGTTTATCGCCTTTGGCGCACTTTACTGGGTAACAATGTCCCGTATCATAAGAGGACAGATTCTTCAGCTTAAGGAACAGGAGTTTGTTACCGCTGCCCGTGCGCTGGGCGCAGGCTCAGGACGTATAATTAAGCGTCACCTTCTGCCCAACTGCGTTGGCCAGATTGTTGTAACCACTTGCCTGCAGATACCCTCGGCAATCTTCCTTGAGTCCTTCTTAAGCTTCTTGGGCGTGGGCGTTTCCGCTCCTATGACAAGCTTGGGCTCCATGGCGGCAGATGCGCTGGGTGGTATTCAGACCTATGGCTACAGACTTGTTATTCCCGCAATAACCCTTAGTATTATGATACTTGCGTTCAACCTGTTCGGCGACGGACTTCGTGACGCACTTGACCCGAGACTTAAAAAATAGAGAAGGAGGATAACCATGGACAGCAATAAAAGCGGCAAATTACTTGAAGTTAAGGATCTTAGGGTATCCTTCTTTACCCCCGCAGGCGAGGTTAAGGCCGTGGGCGGAATAAGCTATGACCTTAATTACGGCGAGGTAATGGGCATCGTCGGCGAGTCCGGCTCCGGAAAGAGCGTGGAGGCCTATTCAATTATGGGGCTTCTTCAAGCCCCCGGAGAGGTAATCGGCGGTTCCATAACCTTTGAGGGCGAGGACGTTCTTGCAAAATCCAAGGACGAAATGACCCAGTTCCGGGGCAATAAGGTGGCAATGATTTTTCAAAACCCCATGACCTGCCTTAACCCGGTTTATACCATCGGCAACCAACTTGTGGAGGCGCTTAGAACCCACAACAAGGACATTTCCAAGGCTGACGCAAAGAAAAAGGCAATGGAAATGCTGGAGCTTGTGGGAATTAACAACGTTGAAAAGCGCATGAAGCAGTACCCACACGAGTTTTCCGGCGGCATGAGACAGCGTGTTATGATCGCCATGGGCCTTATTTGCTCCCCACAGCTTCTGATTGCGGACGAGCCGACAACGGCTTTGGACGTTACCATTCAGGCTCAGATTTTGGAGCTTATGAAGGAACTTCAGAAAAAGACCCATATGGGTATAGTTTTCATCACTCACAACCTTGGCGTGGTTGCAGAAATTTGCGACAAGGTCTCCGTAATGTACGCCGGCAAGATAGTTGAGCAGGGACGTGTGAACGATATTTTCTATAATCCATCTCACCCGTATACCCGTGGCCTTCTGCGCAGCATGCCCCGAGTGGATGCGGACTCCTATGAGCGTCTAATTCCCATTGACGGTACCCCGGTCGACATGCTCAACACCCCCGATGGCTGCCCCTTTGCACCCCGATGCGAGGAGTGCATGCACGTTTGCCTAAAGAAGATGCCCCCGTATGTGGAGCTTGGGGATGATCACCGCAGCGCCTGCTGGCTCTGTGTAAAGAAACAAATGGAAGAAAAGGAGGGAAATATCAATGGCTGATAACGAACTCCTCAGAATAGAAAACCTTAAGAAATATTTCCCGGTGAAGGGTGTCAGCGGCCCCGGCGTTCAAGCCGTGGAAAACGTTTCGCTGTTCATCCGAAAGGGCGAGACCCTTGGCATAGTCGGCGAGTCCGGCTGTGGAAAAACCACATTGGGACGCACGGTGCTTCGCCTTTATGAGCCTACTGCAGGCCGCATTATATACGATGGCAAGGTGATTTTTGATGCAGGCGGTCAAAAGATTGCAAAAATTGACCCCAAGACCAAGGAAGTAATTAAGGATAAAGAAGGACGTCCCATTATGGAGATTTCCAAGAAATCCTCGGTGGACATGCTTCCGTATCGCAGAAAAATGCAAATTATTTTCCAAGACCCCTCGGCCTCCCTTGACCCCCGAATGACTGTTGGCGAGATAATCGGCGAAGCTATTGACATTCACAAGCTTGCAAAAACGAAAAAAGACCGCGCCGACATGATAAAAATGCTTCTTGAGCAGGTGGGCCTTAACACCGAGCACGCAAACCGCTTCCCCCACGAATTTTCCGGCGGCCAGCAGCAGCGTGTGGGCATAGCCCGTGCACTGGCTGTTAAGCCGGAGTTTATCGTGTGCGACGAGCCGATCTCGGCATTGGATGTGTCCATCCAGTCTCAGATTGTTAACATGCTTGAAGACATGCAGCAGGAGCTGGGCTTAACGTATATGTTCATTGCCCACGACCTCAGTGTTGTGCGCCATATCTCAAACCGTATCGGCGTTATGTACCTTGGTAGCCTTGTGGAGCTTGGTGAAAGCTATGAGCTTAACCGCCATCCCATTCACCCCTACACAAAAACGCTTTTGTCTGCAGTGCCGGTTCCCGACCCTGAGGTATCAAGAGCGAGACAGCGCATAGTTCTTGAGGGCGATATCCCAAGCCCCATGAACCCGCCTACTGGCTGCCGCTTCCACACACGCTGCCCCTATGCAAAGCCGATTTGCAAGGAACAGGCACCGGTGTTTAAGGAATACGAAAAGGATCACTGGGCCGCCTGCCATCTTTTGGAAAGCGGAGTATAATATTGAAGTGCTTTTCCTCGTTGCCTAAATTTGGGCTGAGGAAAAGCGCTTTTTTTATAAGAAATGTTTGTTGACTATTGCCACGGGCCGTGATAACATAATAAAAATTGCTTGAAAGGTGGGAGATAGCGGTGAATTGCGTTATAAAAAACGCCAAAGTTTTTCACGATGGCATTTTTGTTTTATCCGATATCTGTTTAAAAAACGGAATTGTTACCGATATTCGCCCCGGAATTTCTGTTTCTTCCGGTGATAACGTGTTTGATTTTAATAATTGTTTTATTTTTCCCGGTCTCATAGATGTTCATGTACATCTTAGAGAGCCGGGTTTTTTTTATAAGGAAACAATTAAAAGCGGAACAATGGCGGCGGCAAGGGGCGGTTTTACCACTGTTTGCTCAATGCCGAACCTCAACCCCGTGCCCGACAGCGCTGAAAACCTTAAGGTTCAGCTTGATATCATAAAAAGGGATGCAAGGGTCAGGGTTCTGCCCTACGGAAGCATAACCATTGGGGAAAAGCAGCAGGAGCTTTCAAAAATGGAGGAGCTTGCTCCCTGTGTCTGCGGATTTTCCGACGACGGTGTGGGTGTACGCACGGCAGAAATGATGGAAACGGCAATGCGCAAGGCGAAAAGTCTTTCAAAACTAATCGTCGCCCACTGCGAGGTTATTGAGCTTGTTGCGGGCGGATGCGTTCACGACGGTGAGTATGCAAGGCTCCACGGACTTCCGGGAAATCCCTCGGAAAGCGAATGGCGAGAGGTGGAAAGGGACATAAGGCTTGCCGAAAAGACGGGCTGCGCCCTTCATATCTGCCATGTTTCGGCAAAGGAAAGCGTGGCGCTTGTAAGGGCGGCAAAGGCCAGGGGAGTGGATGTTACCTGCGAAACAGCGCCACACTATTTAGCTTTTACCGATATGGAGCTTTGTGATGAGGGGGGCTTCCGCATGAATCCACCCATAAGAGGTGCGAAGGACAGAGCTGCACTTATAGAAGGCATTAAGGATGGAACTGTGGACATGATAGCAACAGACCATGCCCCCCACAGTGACGAGGAAAAATCCGGGGGACTGAGAAAAAGCCTAAACGGTATTGTGGGACTTGAAACGGCCTTTTCCACCATGTATACAAGGCTTGTTAAAACCGGCGTTATAGGTCTTGAAAGGCTTATTGAGCTAATGAGCATAAATCCAGCCAAGCGCTTTGGACTGGATGTCGGGTTGAAAATAGGAAGTCCCGCTGACCTTGCGGTATTTGACTGCGATAAAGAATTTACCATAGACCCAAAGGAATTTTTATCCATGGGACGCTCAACGCCTTTTGCAGGGAACAGGGTTTACGGTAGCTGCGTAATGACAATGGTAGACGGGAAAGTTATATGGGAGGCGGGTAGATGAATAAGTCGGTTTTCAAGATTGTCGGCAATAAAAAGCTGACAAACGATGTTTTTGAAATGAAGCTTATAGGGGATACGGCGGAAATAAAGCGCCCCGGCCAGTTCGTGGAGGTGGAGCTGAAGGAAAGATTTTTACGTCGTCCGATTTCAGTCTGCAATGTGGACAAAGATACGCTGACGCTTATATACAAAACCGTTGGAGTTGGAACCCGGCAGATGAGCGAAATGGGCTGCGGCGAGGGTCTTGACCTTTTAACGGGTCTTGGCAACGGCTACGAGCTTTCAAAATGCGGCGATACTCCCGTGCTTATTGGCGGCGGAGTGGGCGTTCCGCCCATGTATCTTCTTGCAAAAAGACTTATTGAACAGGGAAAAAAGCCCACAATGATAATGGGCTTCAACAAAAAAAGCGAAATTTTTTATGAGGATGAATTTAAGGCATTGGGCATGAATGTGCTGGTTACCACGGCAGACGGCAGCTATGGCATAAAGGGCTTTGTTACAGACGGCATGAGGACGCTTGATGCGCCAAGTTTTATATACGCCTGCGGCCCGCTGCCAATGCTCCGTGCAGTTTATTCAGCGTCGGAGATTCCGGGAGAATACAGCTTTGAGCAGCGCATGGGCTGCGGCTTTGGCGCCTGCATGGGCTGCACCACTATGACTAAAAACGGCCCGAAAAGGATTTGCAAGGACGGCCCCATTCTCAGCAGGGAGGAAATAATATGGTAGACATGAAAGTGAGCCTTTCAGGGCTAAGCTTGGATAATCCCATAATTCCCGCCAGCGGAACCTTCGGATACGGCGAGGAGTTTGCCGAGCTTTACGACCTTAACATTCTTGGGGGTATGGCCTTCAAGGGCTTCACAGCGCAGGAGCGCTTCGGTAACCCCACGCCACGAATAGCCGAGTGTCCCGACGGTATCATAAACTCAATCGGCTTGCAGAATCCCGGTGTCGAAGGAATCCGCAGGAATGAGCTGCCAAAAATGGCGAAAATAATTCAAAAGCCCCTTATTGCAAACATAAACGGTTTCGCCCTTGATGAGTATGTAGAGTGCGCAAAAGCCATGGATGCAGAACCTCAAATTGGAATTATAGAAGTCAATATAAGCTGCCCCAATGTTCACGGCGGCTGCCTTGCCTTCGGTGTGCAGCCCGAGAGTGCGGCGGAGGTTACAAGGGCGGTGAAGGCTGTTACCACAAAGCCGGTTTACATCAAGCTTTCCCCCAACGTGACAGACATAACAGAGATTGCAAGAGCCTGTGAGGATGCAGGAGCAGACGGACTTAGTCTTATAAACACAATCCTTGCCATGCGCATTGACCTTAGAACTAAAAAGCCCGTGCTGGGGCAGAAGATGGGCGGGATGTCCGGAAGAGCCGTTTTTCCCATTGCAGTGCGCATGGTGTATCAGGTGTACGAGGCTGTAAAAATACCCATTATCGGCATGGGCGGCATATCAAGCGCCGAGGATGTTATTGAGATGATGCTGGCAGGCGCTTATGCTGTACAGATAGGCGCAGAAAACCTGAGAAATCCTTTTGTGTGCAAGGAGATTATCGAGAAGCTGCCCGAGGTAATGGAACGATACGGAATAAAGAGCTTAAGAGAAATTATTGGAGGTGCCCACTGATGGCAAAAGACGTAATCATAGCCTGCGATTTCAGCAGCAAAAGAGATGTGCTGGCTTTTTTGGACAGCTTCACGGAGGAAAAGCCCTACGTGAAAATAGGAATGGAGCTTTTCTATGCCGAGGGGCCGGAAGTTGTAAGGGAAATAAAGGCTCGTGGACACAAGATTTTTCTTGATCTAAAGCTGCACGACATTCCAAACACGGTTAAAAAGGCAATGAGCGTTTTAAGCGCACTGGATGTTGACATGTGCAATGTCCATGCCGCCGGAACCTCAGCCATGATGAGAGCCGCACTGGAGGGACTTACCCGCAGCGACGGGACAAGACCTCTTCTTATTGCTGTGACGCAGCTAACTTCCACCGGTGAGCAGACCATGCAAAAAGAGCTTTTAATCTGTGAAAGCCTTGAAAATACAGTTATGAGCTATGCGGAAAACGCCAAAAACTCCGGCTTGGACGGAATTGTGTGCTCCCCGCTAGAGGCGGGCAGAGTCAAGGAACGATGCGGAAGCGGCTTTATAACAGTCACCCCCGGCGTGCGCTTCGCAGACAGCGGAGCGGACGACCAGGTCAGAATAACAACTCCGGAAAAAGCAAGAGAAATTGGCAGTGACTACATTGTGGTGGGCAGACCCATAACTCAGGCACAGAACCCTGTGGCGGCATATAGACGCTGTATTAAAGAATTTCTTGGATAAAGGAGACTATCATGGAAAAGAAGATTGCAAGGGACCTTTTAAAAATTGAAGCTGTAATAGTAAGACCGGAGCTGCCCTTTGTATGGGCAAGTGGAATTAAAGCACCGGTATACTGCGATAACCGACTGACCCTTACCTCGCCGGATGTAAGAAATGATGTAGAAAACGGTCTTGCAGAGCTAATAAGAAAGCATTACCCCCAGTGCGAGGTTTTGATGGGTACTAGCACGGCAGGTATTGCTCATGCCGCCATTGTGGGACACATCATGGGATTGCCCATGGGCTATGTCAGAAGTGGCGCAAAGGACCACGGCAGGCAAAATCAAATCGAGGGCAGACTGGAAAAGGGCGCAAAGGTAGTGGTGGTTGAGGACCTCATATCGACTGCCGGAAGCGTTTTGGACGTAGTGGAAGCTCTGCGTGAAGCAGGAGCGGAGGTGTTGGGAGTAGTTTCCATTTTCACCTACGGTATGAAAAAGGGTCTTGAGCGCATGGCGGCGGCAAATATAGAAAACCACAGTCTTACAAACCTTGATGTTTTGACCCAGACTGCGGCAGATGATGGTGTTATTAAGCAGAGTGATATAAAAAGAATACTCGCATTCCGGGACAACCCCTCGGATGAGAGCTGGATAAATAAGGAGGCATAGCTTGAAAGTGCTTTTAAGCTAAGAAAAATTAAAAAATCATCTTATCATTTCTTTGCCTTGCGTGATAAGATGGCGCTTCTTTTCAAAATAATGCCGGCGCAAGGCGGCGGAATGGATGATTAATATGAAGGATCTAATCAGCATTACAGACCTTAGCCTTCCTGAACTTGACGAGCTTATCGCCGTTGCTCAGGACATTATTGCAGACCCCGACAAGTATTGCGAAAAATGCAAGCGCAAAACCTTGGCAACCCTGTTTTTTGAGCCGTCCACCCGCACAAGACTGAGCTTTGAAGCGGCAATGCTGGAGCTGGGCGGAAATGTCCTTGGTTTTTCCGAGGCCAACAGCTCCTCTGCGTCAAAGGGTGAAAGCGTTGCAGACACCGCCATGACAGTTAGCTGCTATTCAGACATTATCGCCATGCGCCATCCCAAGGAAGGCGCCCCAATGGTGGCAGCAAGCGCTGCCTCCATACCTGTAATCAACGCCGGCGACGGCGGACATAATCACCCAACGCAGACTCTTACAGACCTTTTGACCATCTACCGGGAAAAAGGACGCTTCAATAAGCTCCGCGTGGGCTTCTGCGGCGACCTTAAATTTGGAAGAACAGTGCACTCCCTTATTCAGGCCATGTCCCGCTATGAGGACGTAAGCTTCGTGCTTATCTCTCCGGAGGAGCTTCGTGTGCCCAGCTACATAAAGAGCGAGATTTTGGACCGCAAGGGAATCGAATATCTGGAGACCGATAACTGGGACGAAATGCCCAGCCTTGACATTCTTTATATGACCCGTGTTCAGCGGGAGCGCTTTTTCAATGAGCACGATTATTTAAGACTGAAGGACGCATTTATCCTTACGATGGATAAACTTGAAAAGGCAAAGAGCGACCTTTGCATCATGCACCCCCTGCCCAGAGTTAACGAGATTGAGCGGGCTGTTGATAACGACAAAAGAGCCTGCTACTTCAAGCAGGTGCTCAACGGTAAGTACATTAGAATGGCATTAATTCTAAAGCTGTTGGGAATAGAATAGGAGGAATCAGCATGACTATTGATTCAATTATAAACGGAATAGTTCTTGACCATATTGCCGCCGGACGAAGCATGGAGATTTACAACATTCTTGAGCTGGAAAAGCTGGACTGCTCAGTGGCAATCATAAAAAATGCCGTAAGCAAAAAGGGCGGGCGCAAGGACATAATAAAAATTGACTCGGTCATTGATATAAATATTGATGTTCTTGGCTACATTGACCCGGGCATAACCGTGAACATAGTTAAGGACGGGAACATTGTGGACAAACGCCACTTGGAGCTTCCCGAGAAGGTGGTGGGCGTAATAAAATGCAAAAATCCTCGCTGCATTACCTCCTGCGAGCAGGAGCTTCCCCACGTTTTTTGCCTTTCTGATAGGGAAAAGGGCGCTTACCGCTGCATTTACTGTGAATCAAAGGCTGAAAGAGAAGCATAATATTAAAGGCTGCCGCTAATTTTGCGGCAGCCTTTTTTAGTCTGTATAGAACACTCAGTCCCTTGGAATTTCAATAACTGCACCGCCCTTGGGAGAGACGACGATTCCATTTTTTGTTTGACTGCAGCCCGCCGAGACAAGAACCCTGCCGTCGCTAATGGAAATGTCTTCTTTTCCCAGATTTATAATAACCAGCAGCTTTTGACCTGTACACACACGGGTATACGAGTAAACGCCGCCATCGGCACGGACACTGCGGTAATCGCCGCCTGCAAGGGCGGGGCTTTCCCGACGCATCTTTAAAAGAAGGCGGTACCAATTTGTAAGCTCGGTATCCTCCATTCCCCAAGGGAAGCAGCGGCGGTTAAAAGGATCTTCATAGCCTTCAAGTCCCGCCTCATCGCCGTAATAGATGCAGGGGACTCCGGGCAGCGTAAACTGGAGAATGGTGGCAAGGTGAAGCTTTTCTTTTGCCTCGCTGTACTCTCGGGGAGAAAGCTTTGCATAAGCCCGCTCATCTCGGGTGCTGTATTCATGACCGCCCAAAAGCGTAAGTGCTCTGGGGGTATCGTGAGTTCCCAGACCGTTCATAAGACAGTCAAGGGTGGGCTTGGGATAGTTTTCGCAAATTCTCTCAACCACGTCGCAAATGTTTTGGGCGTTGCCGCCTTTAACATAGCTTATAATGGCGTCCTTAAAGGGGTAGTTCATAACGCTGTCAAGCTGCTGCCCTTGAAGATAGCTTCGCCGTTCGCCGTAGGCGGTTTTATTTGAAGCATCCTCCCAAACCTCACCGATAATAAGAGCATCGGATTTTGCACTTTTAACGGTTTTTCGCAGATTGGAAAGAAACTCATCGGGAAGCTCGTCGGCAACGTCCAAGCGCCAGCCGTAGGCGCCCAAGTGCAACCATTTTTTTATGACGCCGTCTTCACCAAAAATAAGGCTTTTGAAGCTGTCGCTGTTTTCATTTACCTGGGGCAGGGTTTTAATACCCCACCAGGATTCGTAGTCCTCCGGCCAGCTTGCAAAGCTGTACCAACTGTAATAGGGACTTTCCTTGGACTGATATGCCCCAAGGGAATCATAGTGGCCTTCACGGTTGAAATATTTTGAGTCGCTGCCGGTGTGGTTAAAAACACCGTCAAGAATTATTCTTATGTCCAGTTTACTCGCTTTTTCGCAAAGAAGCCTAAAGACCTCCTCGTCACCGAACATGGGGTCTATTTTCATATAGTCGCCGGTGTCATATTTGTGGTTTGAGCAGGCGTCAAAGATAGGGCTTAGATAAATGCAGCTTATACCCAGATCATGAAGATAGGGAAGCTTTTCAATAATGCCTTCCAAATCACCGCCGAAAAAGTCGTTGTTCTTAATTTCACCCTTCTCATCGGGAAGGTAAACCGGAAGCCCGCCCCAGTCATTTCTTAAAACTGCTCCTGCTTTTGGAGGATGCGTTCCACCACGGTGAAAACGGTCAACAAAAATATGATAAAATGCCCCTCCACAAATCCAATCGGGCGTGGTATAATCACTGTCGTATACAGTCATTTGCCAGGAGGGAGGCTCCGCCTCAGATATTATTGTATCTGCACCGGAGCGACCGGCACACCGTACCTCGCCGTCTGAGTTGAATATAAAATAATACCAATAAAGGCCGGCGGACAAGCTTAAAGAACCTTCAAAACGGTCATATCCTCCACAGCTCCATACTTTCTCCAGGGGATAGCGCTTTTTTTCCCCGTCACAATCGTTTATAATAAGAAGCTCCATGGCTTCAACAGCCATGGAAACGGCGGCTCTAAGTCCGATTCTAAGCGTGGTGCCGGCTGCTATGGCACCGATAGGCAGCCTGTCAAGCTCGCTGAGCGAGTCAAATAAAATTTCCTGCATTTGTTCCTCCGGAATGGTTTTCCTCACGATTATAGTCTTTTTTTAGTTTTAATTCAAGTGCGTCAAATAATGTGCTATGAGGTGATAAAATGACAAGAAGTGAAATACTGAAATATTGCGACCACACCGTTTTAAGAACGGATGCCCCTTTTCCCGAAATAAAGGAAAATTGTGAGCTTGCCATACAATATGGCTGCGCCTCCATGTGCCTTGCACCCTGCCATGTTTTCGAGGCTAAGAAGCTGGTGGGTGACAGACTTAAAATTTGCACTGTGGTGGGCTTTCCCAATGGTTACAACGATACTGCCACAAAGGCCTTTGAGGCCGCTCACCTTATTGAAGAGGGGGCAGACGAAATTGACGTGGTAATAAATATCGGCGCTGCCATCAGTGGGGATTATGAGCTTGTTGAAAGAGAACTTAAGGCAGTGCGAAAAGCTACTGAAGGCAAAATTCTTAAGGTAATTGTTGAATCCTGCAAGCTGCCGGAGAACGTCTTCCGCGAGGTTTGCCATATCGTTTCCCAATGTGGAGCAGATTTTATCAAAACCTCCACAGGCTTTGCCGAGAGGGGTGCAACGGTTGAGGATGTTGAGTTTATGCGGCGGGAATGTGCCCCGGAAACTCAAATCAAGGCAGCCGGCGGCATTTCAAATTTTGAGGATGCTGAGGCTATGATAAAGGCTGGGGCTACTCGTCTTGGAACAAGCAGACTGGTTAAGCTCATGTTAAAGGAAAAGGGTGACGGCGGATATTGATTTTAAAGTGCACTCTTTAAGCTTTTTCATTACCAACGAGAGGAAAAATATAATATGCAACAGAGAAAAAAATCAAACCCCACCGGCCCTTTGGCAGCGCTTCTTTTGCTGCTTTTTGTAGTTATCGTTCTTATCATTGCGCTTCGCTCCTGCGGTTCTGACAATGAAAACACCCCGGGCGGCAATTCCGAACCTGGGCTTTCAGAAAGCCAGCAACCCACAGAAAATCTTAATCCGGACGGGGAAGAAACGCCTAGCCCTAGTCCCATGGAAACGCCCACGCCCACGCCTACTCCCACTGAGGAGCCAAGCCCTACGCCTGAGCCTACTCCGACGCCGACTCCAACTCCCACACCGACGCCCATACCTTCAGCGGCCGGAAGCTTTCGCTCCAACACCGGCACGGGTCTGAACGTTCTTGCCGACTGGACAGCATCGGATGCCGGAAACGGCAAGGTCAATCTTAGCCTCAAATTTTATGTGGAGTCCTATGCTTTGAATGTTGGCAAGGGACTTAAAAATGTAATTGTATACATAAATGACAAGGCATATGTGTTCGATGCTCCTAAAATCGAATACGACGGAAAAACCCTTGCTAAAAACGAGCTTTGCACGGTCACTGCGGAGCTTAGCGTAGGTGCGGACGGAAAGCTTAATGTACCCATGACTGCTGAATGGATATTCATGGGCAAATACGGTGACACCGAGATTGAATCTATTTCCGCAGCCGGTCTTGCGCAGATAGGATAAAAGAAGGCTTGTAAATAAAATCTTCTTGACATAAGATAATAGAAGTGCTATATTATTGTAGCTAACAAGAAAGAAGGTACGGTCGGTATCCGTCCTCACCCCGCCATCATTATGTGCGTGGGTCAATAAAACCACTTGAGCCCTAAAAGGGCGTGTTGTGTGATTTTATGTGCGGATGCCTTTGCATCCGCACTTTTTACAGCCGTCAGACAACCAGCATTTGCAGGAGGTGTTTAACAATCGCAAATTTAGCTCATCAGATCAACGAGGAGATTCAGGACAAGGAAGTACGCCTTGTGGGCGAGGACGGACAGCAATTGGGAATCATGACTTCCCAGGCTGCCATGGACTACGCCATTGAAAAGGATCTCGACTTGGTAAAAATCGCTCCCACGGCTAATCCTCCCGTATGCCGTGTTATGGATTACGGGAAGTTCCGCTTCGAGCAATCGAAGAAGGATAAGGAAGCAAAGAAAAATCAGCATATTGTTGAAGTGAAGGAAATCCGCATGTCCCCCGGAATCGGCGAAAACGACTTTAACGTTAAGCTTAAGAACGCACAAAAGTTTTTGAACGACGGCGACAGGGTCAAGGTTTCCGTGCGCTTCAGGGGCAGAGAGATGGCTCATACCAACATCGGTGAGCAGCTTCTTGTTGACTTTGCAGCAAAGTGTGAAGAAATTGCTTCTTTAGACAAGAACCCAAAGCTCGAGGGACGCAACATGAGCATGTTTTTATCCCCGAAGGCACCCAGTGCAAAATGATTCTGTTTTAAACAACCTATCATAATATACAAAGGAGAAAACCGCTATGCCTAAGCTTAAAACCCACAGCGGCGCTAAGAAGAGATTTAACGTCACCAAATCCGGTAAAGTAAAGCGCTCACATGCCTACAAGTCCCACCTTCTCAATGGTCACGGCAAGACAGCCAAGATCAAGAGACGCCTCCGTCAGGGCGCATACGCTGACACAACTAACGAGGCAACAATCAAGCGCATGATTCCCTACAAATAAGGAGGAACTGAAAGATGGCAAGAATTAAAGGCGCAACAATGACGCGCAAAAGAAGAAATAAGGTCCTCGGCATGGCCAAGGGCTATTGGGGCGCAAAGTCCAAGCATTATAAAATGGCCAACCAGGCCGTCATGAAGTCCCTCACCTACGCATACATCGGACGTAAGCAGAAGAAGAGAGATTTCCGCAGACTTTGGATCACCCGTATAAGCGCCGGCTGCAAGATGAATGGTATGAACTATTCCACCTTCATGCACGGTCTTAAGGTTTCCGGTATCGACATGAACCGCAAGATGCTCTCTGAGACTGCAATTCATGATCCCGAAGCTTTCACCGCCCTTTGCGAAGCCGCAAAGAAGGCAGTTAACGCATAACTTAATTTTTTTGGAAACGGATGGCAAAATAGCTATCCGTTTCTTTTTTATTGTGATAGAATAACTGCAAGCGGGGGCTATTTTATATATTTTTATAAAGTATGCCATTTCACGGCTTTGCATTTATTGTATGTGTTTTTATGTACCATATCGCCCAATTTCGGCTTTGGTACAAATAGGAGAAGAATTTGGATTATATCCTTATCCCGCTCCTGTTAAAGGGTGAAAATGGGGGAATCAGAGAAAACTTAATCAAATCTTAAGTTTCCTCCCGCTATATTATTAAATAGTTTTTCTGTATCATAGGAGAGGCGGGCCATGCACAGCATAAATATACACGAGATAAAAGAAATTGCCGCAACGCTCAGAGCAGGGGAAAGAGTGCTTCTTTCCGGAACAGTGTACACGGCGAGGGACGCTGCGCACAAGCGTTTTTTTGAGTTGCTGGACAGAGGAGAGAAGCTTCCATTCAACCTTGAGGGTGCGGTGATATACTATACTGGACCCACTCCTCCCAAAATGGGACGGCCGGTGGGGGCCTGCGGTCCCACCACCTCTGCCCGTATGAACAAATTTGCACCAAGGCTCATTGATTTGGGTTTGTCCGGAATTATAGGCAAGGGCGAAATGTCTAAGGAAGTTTCCGACGCACTTGCAAGAAATTCCGCTATTTATTTTTGTGCTGTGGGCGGAGCAGGCGCACTTATTGCAAGCCATGTGGAAACCGCAGAGGTGATTGCCTATGAGGATTTGGGCTGTGAGTCAGTAAAAAGACTGACCATAAAGAATCTTCCCCTTACAGTGGCAATTGATGCCAGCGGAGGAAATATTTTTCAAGAAGGAAGAAAGAAGTACGAGGGCTGTATTTTATGAAAAACATTGCATTGGGAATAATAGCTGCAATTCTTGCCCTTGCTTTTGCAACAGGTGTGGGGCTTGGCTTTATACATGTGAGTGATTTTCCATACAGGATGGATGTTGAAGGGCTTGAAATAAGTGAAAGCTCGGGTCTGCCCAAAGAAGAAATTTTGGAAAACTATAATGCCACAATGAAATTTCTGTCCCCTTTTAGGAATAGACCCTTTGAGCTTCCGACCTTGGGATATTCGGAAATGGGCAGCTACCATTTTGAGCAGTGCAAGCTTTTTTTTAACATAGTTTACGCAGCGGCGCTGCTTTCTGGTTTTTTCCTTCTGCTTTTGGGTGCAATGAGAAAGCTTACTAAAAAGGTGCTTCAAATCGGCGGCTTTTTAACCTTGGCGATACCCTGCTTTTTGGGGGCCGTGATGGCCCTTAACTTCGACAAGGTATTTACCATATTTCACTCGATTTTCTTTGAAGGCAGCACCTGGATATTTGATCCGCAAGTGGATGAAATTATAAACATTTTACCTCAAGAATTTTTTATGCACTGCGGTGTTTTAATTGCTTGTTTTTGGCTTGCTGCAGCCGCTTTAATGCTGTTTGCAGGCTATCGCAAGGGGAAGGAAGCAATATAACAGGTTAATTTATGGAACAGGAAGCCGTATTGGAATTTTTAGATAAGTACGGGCTTATCTTCGTTTATGTAATAGTTACTCTTGAATATATGAATTTTCCATTTCTGCCGGCGGCGGTGGTGTTCCCCAGCATAGGTATTTGGGCGAATATGTCAGGTACCCCGTTTTTGCTTGCAAGTCTTGTGTGTGTTGCCGGCGGAATGACAGGCGGCACGATTTCATACTATATCGGTTACACCGGCGGCAATGCCCTTGTGGAATGGTTTTGTAAAAAGAATAAAAAAGTGCGCCCGCTGTATGATAAGTTTGCCAACATTGTTGAGAAAAACGGAAGCTGGATTATTTTTATCGGCAGAATAATCCCTACAGTAAGAACGCTTTTGGGTTATTTTGCAGGCTCGCTAAGGCTTAAATTTTGGAGCTTTTCACTGTTTTCTGCCTTTGGCATAGCGGTAAACAATCTTATTTACATGGCAGCCGGAATAGGAATCGGAAACTTGATTTGGAAATAAGTTAATCATCCCGGCCCCCACGCACAATGTGCGTGGGGGCTTTTATTGCAAGGAACTATCAAAACGACTGGGAATATCATGTGGTGTGTAACATTTGATGTCAATTTGCATTGAATGAAACTGCGATTATGCAAATAATTAAGCTATAATGGCGAAATTGATTAAAAATATTGCAAAGATGAAAAATCAGGCTTATAATAATTTCAATTTGAGTCGTAGTCAGGAGTGTTATTATGAAAGAATTGTCAAGAATGGCATCCGAGGTAAGAGCGTCCACAACCCTTGCTGTTAATGCGCTTGCCAAGCAGATGCGTGCCGATGGAATGGATGTTATCGGCTTTGGAGCAGGTGAACCGGATTTTGATACACCGGACAACATAAAGGACGCTGCAATTAAGGCAATACACGACGGTAAAACCAAGTACACTCCCGCCGCAGGTCTTGTGGAGCTTCGCAAGGCTGTTGCCGGCATGATGAAGCGGGACTTTGGCCTTGAGTATGATTTTACCCAGGTTACTGTTGCCAGCGGCGCAAAGCACAGTGTTTACATTGCGCTTATGGCGCTTCTAAATCCCGGCGATGAGGTGATTTTGCCTGCACCATACTGGGTAAGCTACTATGAAATGGTTCATATGGCAGGTGGTACTCCCTTTATTATAGAAGCGGGGGAGAAGCAGCACTTTAAAATATCCCCGGAGCAGCTTGACAGTGTTATTGGAAGGCGCACAAAGGCGCTTATTCTCAATAATCCCTCAAACCCTACCGGAATGCTGTACACGAAAGAGGAGCTTGCAGCAATAGCTGAGATTTGCAAGAAGCACGATATTTACGTTATTTCAGATGAGATTTATTCAAGTCTTGTTTACGACGGCAAGGAATTTGTTTCCTTTGCCTCTCTTTCTGATGATGCTTATGAGCGTACAATCGTAGTTACGGGCGTATCCAAGTCCTATTCCATGACAGGCTGGCGCATAGGCTACGCCTGTGCAAATAAGAAAATCTCCAAAATAATGTCAAGCTTTCTTTCCCACTCCACCGGCGCACCCGGCACCATGAATCAGCTTGCTGCGGTGGAGGCGATTTCCGGTCCCCAGGACAGCGTTGAGGAAATGCGCAAGGTGTTTGAAGAACGCCGCAACTACATTGTGGAGCGCATGAATTCCATACCCAATGTAAGCTGTATTAAGCCGGACGCTGCATTTTACGTTATGATGAATTTAAGCGAGCTTGTGGGTAAAACTATCGGCGGAAAGCTTATTGAAAACGACGATGATTTCGCAGTGGCATTTCTTGAGAAGGCAATGGTTGCGGTTGTGCCCTGCAGCGGCTTCGGCGCTCCGGGCTTTGTCCGCTGGACCTATGCCACCTCCATGGAAAATATCAAAGCAGGTCTTGACAGACTTGAAAAGTTCCTGCAAATGTAATATCATAAACGCAGAGAGGCACGGTCCTCCCTGCGTTTTTTGAAAGGAAACCAATCAATGAAGGAATGCTACGAAAGCCCACTTTGCTCCCGCTATGCAAGCGAGAAAATGCAATATATTTTCTCGCCGGATAAAAAATTTACGACCTGGCATAGGCTTTGGATTGCCCTTGCAAGGGCGGAAATGCAGCTTGGCCTGCCCATTTCACAGCAGCAGATTGACGAGATGGAAGAAAAAAAGGATGAGGTGGACTATGAATACGCCGCCGAGATGGAGAAAAAACTCCGTCACGATGTTATGGCCCACGTTCACACCTTCGGAGCGCAGTGCCCCAAGGCCATGCCAATAATCCACCTTGGCGCCACAAGCTGCTATGTGGGGGATAATACGGACATCATCCTAATGCGGGAGGGGCTTGAGCTTTTAAGAGACAAGCTTGTGAACGTGATTGCCCGCCTTTCGGACTTTGCGGAAGAATATAAGGCTCTGCCTACCCTGGGCTTTACCCACTTTCAGCCGGCACAGCTTACCACGGTTGGAAAGCGTGCAAGCCTTTGGATAAACGATTTTCTTATGGATTTAGACGAGCTTGAATACCGCATAAGCGGATTGAAGCTTTTAGGCTCAAAGGGAACAACAGGTACTCAAGCAAGCTTTTTGGAGCTTTTTGAGGGTGACCATGAAAAATGTCGTGAGCTTGACAGACTCGTTGCCCGGGAAATGGGATTTGACGGCTGTGTGCCAGTTTCCGGTCAAACCTATTCACGAAAGCTGGACGCTGCCGTATTGGCAACGCTTTCAGGAATTGCCCAGAGTGCGGGAAAGTTTGCTACGGACATGCGGCTTTTGTCTCATTTAAAGGAGCTGGAGGAGCCCTTTGAAAGCAAGCAGATAGGCTCAAGCGCCATGCCATATAAGCGCAACCCCATGCGCTGCGAGCGCATTTGCGCCCTTGCAAGATATGTTATAACGGATGCCCAAAACCCCGCTATGACTGCATATAACCAGTGGCTGGAGCGCACCCTTGACGATTCTGCAAACAAAAGAATAGCGATCCCGGAGGCCTTTTTGGCGGTGGACGGTATTTTGAACATTTGCCTCAATGTGTCGGGTGGAATAAAGGTCTATGAAAAGGTTATCCAAAAGCATGTTATGGAAGAGCTGCCATTTATGGCAACGGAGAACATAATGATGGATGCCGTTAAAAAAGGCGGCGACCGTCAGGTTCTGCACGAGAGAATTCGTCAGCACTCTATCGCGGCAGGTGCAGTGGTGAAGGAGCAGGGAATGCCGAACGATCTTATTTCCCGCATTGCCGCAGACCCGCTTTTCGGTCTTAGCGAGGAAGAGATTTTAAAAACCATGGAGCCTTCCGCCTACGTGGGCAGAGCGCCCAAGCAGGTTACAGAATTCATTGAGGACTGTGTAAGGCCTGTCCTTTCAAAGTACTCCCATGCAATAGACTCCTCGACGGACAATTTGAAGGTTTAACGGCATATATGGCCCGGCGCTTAAGCGCCGGGCTTTTTATTGCGACTTTTGTTGACTTATACTGCGCAAAACTATATAATAATTCCGTTTGAAGCATAGGAGGCTTAATCTAATTATGAAAAGAACTGTTATCACCCTGGTAATAGTGGTATTGCTTATTGCACTTCTGCTATTTACCGCAATCAAGGGCTTGACGCTGGGATCGTTCCACGTTCCAAGCATCAGCGAAGGAATCGCCCTGGGACTTGACCTTGTTGGCGGCTCCGAAATCGTCTATGAGGCGCAGGTACCGGAGGGCATGTCGGACGACGATGTTGCGGCCGGTATGGAAACTGCAAAAACCATGCTTAGGCAGCGCCTAAATAATCTTGGCTTTACAGAGGCCAATGTTTATCTGTCCGGTTCGACTCGCATAGCGGTTGAAATCCCCAATGTGGAGGACCCGGAGGAGGCTGTTCAAATGCTTGGCACAACAGCGCTTATCCAGTTTGTTGACTATAACGGCAATGTCATTCTTGAGGGAGCAGACATTACCGACGCTTCTGCAATGTACGGCCAGGTCAGCGAATCAGGTCTTACCCAGCAGTATTATGTTGCACTGAAGCTCTCTGAGGAGGCTGTGGTCAAGTTTAAGGAGGCCACTGCGGAAATCGCAGGATATTCCGGCGGCAACAATTATGTTGCCATTGTGATGGATGGCGAAACCATCTCCACTCCGGCAGTTGGTTCTGAATATAAGGGAATAGGCATTAACACCGACAGCCCCATTATCACCCTTGGCTCTGACAGCACAAGGGATTATGCGGTGTATCTTGCTGATATCATCGCCTCGGGTCATCTACCCTTTGAATTGAAGGAAACAAAGCTCCAGTCCGTGGGCGCAAGCCTTGGCGAAAAGTCCCTTGACACCAGCATTATGGCGGGACTTATCGGTATTGCTCTTGTTATGATTTTCATGGTCATTGTTTACAAGATTCCCGGCCTTGTGGCAGACCTTGCTCTTGTGCTTTATATAAGCCTTTTCCTTGTTGTAATGTCCATAAGCAAGCTTAATTTGAGCCTGCCCGGCATTGCCGGAATAATTCTTACCGTTGGTATGGCCGTGGACGCAAATATTATTATTTACGAAAGGCTGCGGGAAGAGCTGCAGTCAGGAAAGACCTTGAGAAGCTCCGTTTCTGCGGGCTTCAAGCGAGCATATGCCGCTATTATCGACTCTAACGTTACGACCATAATTGCCGCTGCTGTCCTTCTGTGGCAGGGAACCGGCACCATTTTGGGCTTTGCCAAAACCCTTATGATCGGCGTTATTCTCTCCATGCTTTGCATGTTGATAGTGCCGAACCTCATCCTTCAGGGGCTTGCAATGCTTAAACACAAGAGCCTCAAGGCCTACGGCGCATAAGGGGGGACGGAAATGTTAGAAAACGCATCTAAGAAATTCAGCTTTGTGGGACACTTTAAGTTGTTCGGAATAATATCTACAGTGCTTTGCACTATCGGTCTTTTAGGGCTTGTGCTTTCGCTTTTCGGCGTGCCTACCCTTAATCTTGACATTGACTTTGTGGGCGGTGTTGAAACCGAGGTGGAGCTTGGAACAGAGGTTACCCGCGAGATTCAAGATCAGATTGCCGGAATTTACAGGGACGTTGCCGGTGTCAGCGCAAGTGTTACGACCTCGGGAAACAGCGGCACTGCTGTTACAATCAAAACCGTTGAAATTTCCAGTGAGGACAGGCAGGAAGCCTTTGACCGCATAGCAGCCGAGTTTGGTGAGGACAAGGTCGTCCTTTTGGAAACCGACTATACCTCGGCGGCTGTGGGAAATGACCTTAAGGCCTCCGCTATTTTGGCATCGGTTATTGCAGGTGTGCTTATTCTTATTTATATAAGCATTCGCTTTGATTTCCGCAGCGGTATTGCGGCGATTGCCTGCCTTCTTCACGACGTCCTTATTATGGTTGGTTTCTTCGTTATTGCAAGGCTGCCGGTCAACATGACCTTCATTGCAGCGGCGCTTACAATTATCGGATATTCCATCAACGCCACAATCGTTGTGTTCGACCGCATAAGGGAGAACTATAAACGTCAGGGCAGCCGGGGCGACTTTGCCGTGGTTGTTGATAAGAGCATCTGGCAGACCATGCGGCGCAGCATAGGAACAACGCTTACCACGCTTTTGCCTGTCGTTCTTATTATAATTCTCGGCGTAAGCTCCATTCGTGTGTTTGCACTGCCCCTTATGGTGGGCGTTATTGCAGGCGGATATTCCTCCACCTGTGTTGCAGGCCCCCTTTGGAATGCTCTTAAAGGCATCGGCGGAAAAAATAAGGCATAAAATATAACTAAAATGAAATGCGGGGAGCAATCCCCGCATTTTGCATAGTTGGATGCAGACTGCCATATTATTTTGGGAGGTGGTTTGTATGATTTTTACTGCAAGGCCCTATAAAGTTTTGTATTTTGGGCTGATATTTGCTATAGTGATTGTAGCCGTGGTAACGGTGGATTATTATAGCCCCTATGCCCGCAGTGTTATGGCGCAGAAGGATGAAAAAACACTTGTTATTGACCCCGGCCACGGGGGCGAGGATGGGGGAGCTCTCTCCCTTGACGGCACAAAGGAAAGCCTTATAAATCTTGATATTGCCCTTAAAACGGCTGCACTTTGTGATTTTACAGGCTGCAGCTATGTGATGACCCGGGACAGCGAGGAAATAGTATATTCCGAGGGAAACAGCATTGCCGGCAGAAAGCGGTTTGACCAAAAAAGCAGGGTGGAGCTTGCGGAGACCACAAATAACGCCGTGCTTATGAGTATCCATCAAAACTGCTATCCCCATCCGGCGCCCTTCGGCCCACAGGTTTTCTTTTCAAAGACTGAGGGCAGCGAGGAGCTTGCGGTTCTTTTGCAGACCAATATAAATAAGGCACTGTGCCCGGATAATAGGCGCTTGGCCTCCGCCGCATCAAAGGACATATACATCATGAAAAAGGTAAGCTGTCCCGCCGTGCTGGTGGAGTGCGGCTTCATATCAAACCCAAAGGAAGCGGAGCTTCTTAGCACAGATACATACAGATTAAGCATCGCCTTCACCATTGTCGGTTCTTACCTTGACTGGGGGAGACAAAGCATTTAGAGGTGCAACATGAAGACAAAGACAGTATTTTATTGCAGCGATTGCGGCAACGAAACAGCAAAGTGGGCAGGCCGTTGCCCCTCCTGCGGGGCGTGGAACACCCTTGTGGAGGCTCCGGCGGAGACAAGGACAAAGTCAGCCGGGGGGAAGACCGTGGCAAGAACTCCACGTCTGGCTCCACAGAGGCTATCTGAGCTTAGCACTGAGGATGAAATCCGCTTTTCCACCGGCATGCACGAGTTTGACCGTGTTTTGGGTGGCGGTGCGGTAAAAGGCTCGCTGGTTCTTGTGGGTGGCGCTCCGGGTATCGGCAAGTCTACGCTTCTTTTGCAGCTTTGCGGTTTAATCGGGAATTCTCAGAAAATCCTTTATATAACCGGTGAGGAAAGTAAGCGTCAGCTTAAGCTCCGTGCTGACAGGCTTGGAGTTGCGGCGGAAAACCTTTACATCCTGTCCGAAACAGACCTTTCCGAGGCTATCTCCGCCGCAGGGGAGCTTTCCCCGGATGTGCTAATAGTGGACTCAATACAGACCATGTTTAACCCTGAGTTGTCGGCAAGCCCCGGAAGCATAACCCAGGTGAAGGAATGCACAATGGCGCTTATGCAGCTTTCCAAAACAGAGGGCATAACCGCCTTTGTTGTGGGTCATGTGAATAAGGAAGGGGCAATTGCCGGCCCGAAGGTGCTGGAGCATATGGTGGACTGCGTTTTGTATTTTGAAGGGGAAAACAGCATGTCCTACCGCATTTTGCGAGCGGCGAAAAACCGCTTCGGCTCCACCAATGAGATAGGCGTTTTTGAAATGTGCGACAGCGGACTTCGTGAGGTGGAAAATCCCTCGGAAATGCTGCTTTCCGGAAGGCCGGATAACTGCCCGGGCACCTGCGTAACCTGCGTTATGGAGGGGACAAGACCCCTGCTTGCGGAGATTCAGGCTCTTATTGCGCCCAGTGGCTTTGCCGGAGCCAGAAGAAACTCCAACGGCATTGACTATAACAGGGCGACCCTTCTTCTTGCTGTGCTTGAAAAACGTGGTGGAATGGCGCTTTCCGGAAGTGACGCCTACATAAATGTCATTGGCGGTTTGCGGCTTGACGAACCTGCGGTGGATCTTGCAACCGTACTCGCCGTGGCCTCCAGCCATCGGGACGTTCCCATCGGAAATGACCTTGCGGCCGTTGGGGAGGTTGGACTGACAGGAGAAATAAGAAGTGTTACGGCGCTTAATCAGCGCCTTGCGGAAATTTCCCGCCTGGGCTTCAAGCGCTGCGTGATACCGGCGCACGTTCGGGACGATGTGAAAGCGCCCTCGGGACTGGAGCTTATTTCAGTTAAAAACATACGCAGCGCCATTGCGGCAGTGCTGGGTTAAGCCGGAAACTGTGACAGCAGATTTTGGGCGAATTCCTAATATTTTAAGTGCAAAAACAGCAGCATTTCCTAATATGAGACGAAAATTTAAAATTGTCTACAGAATAAAAAACACAGACGCATTACCGTCTGTGTTTTTTGTAAATTTTGCGTATGACACTTCGGTAAAATTCGCTAAATAATTTCTTTTGCGTTAATTCAACTTGCAAAATAAAACCTGCAAACCTATAATACAATAAGATGGGCAATTTGCACAAGGACAAGCGAAATATCGTGACGTGTTGTTGAAATATGTTGAGCTTTTGCTTTGTTTTCACGATATGACATGTTCCGCCGCGTCAGTGCCATGAGCCATACACATTATTTAGGGGAGGAAAAATAATGGCAATCAGAGAAAACGTAAGGCGTGTTGCGGAGAAAATGAACGGCAACGACGCTGTGGTAACCGAAAGTTCACCGGAGTATTACGGTATAGCTCAATGGATGACCGACGAGCAGGCAAACGTGCTTTGCGCAATGGAGCTTCGTCAGCCCACCGCTCCCATGTTCATCTGCGACGACTGTGGCATGTCCGAGGAGGAATGCAAGAGAGTTTTGGACGAGCTTGCGGACATGGGCATGATTGTTCGTGCAAATGTTAAGGGGCAGGACATCTATCTTATGATGGTTTGGGCACCCGGTGCGTACGAGCTTCTTGTCATCAATAAGGATTTAACTGAAGCTCATCCTGAAATTGCCCGTGCATTTGACGAATGGACACTTAAACACTTTGAGGAATACATGCCCAACGCCCCTGTGGCCGGCGGACTTATGCGTGCAATCCCTGTTGAAGCTGCCATCAGCGGCGACACCAAGGCTGTTAAATATGAGGAAGTCAGCTACTATATCGAGCGTAACAAGGATCACCTTTGCGTAACAGGCTGCCAGTGCCGCAGAAGCCGCCGTTTGGCAGGCGAAGGCTGCGGACATCTTGAAGAAGATATGTGCATCCTTATGGGTGCTGCTGCCGACACTATGGTTGCACAAAACCGTGCAAGAAAAATCGGTGCTCCTGAGGCTTACGAAATCCTTCGCAAGGCTGAGGATGACGGCCTTGTCCATCAGATAACCAATATGGACGGCGACGGCAAGTGCTTTGCAATCTGCAATTGCTGCACCTGCTCCTGCTTCGCCCTTCGTACCTCTCAGTACTACAACACCCCCAACCTTTCCCGCTCCAACTATGTTGCGGAGGTTAATACTGATAACTGCGTTGCCTGCGGCCAGTGCGTTGAATACTGCCCGGCAAACGCCCTTAAGCTTGGTCAGAAGCTTTGCACCATCACTCCCATCGAATTTACCCCCACCCCGCTGCCTGACGACCATGAGTGGGGTCCGGAAATGTACAATCCCGAGTACCGTACCAACAAGAAGAACGTTGTTGAAACCGGCACCGCACCCTGCAAGTCCGCATGCCCGGCTCATATTGCCGTTCAGGGCTACATTAAGCTTGCATCCCAGGGCCGTTACATAGAAGCTCTTGAGCTTATTAAGAAGGAAAATCCGTTCCCCGCGGTCTGCGGCCGTATTTGTCCCCACAACTGCGAAAGCGAATGCACCCGCGGAAACATTGACGAGCCTATCGCCATTGATGAAGTTAAAAAGTTTATCGCCGACCAGGAGCTTAAGTCCAGTTATCGCTTCATCCCCAAGAAGGCTCACAGCTATGGCAAGAAGATGGCAGTTATCGGCGCTGGCCCTGCCGGACTTTCCTGCGCATACTACCTTGCAATTGACGGTTACAAGGTAACCGTATTTGATAAGAACCCCATTGCCGGCGGCATGATGACCCTTGGTATTCCTTCCTTCCGCCTCGAAAAGGGCGTTGTTAACGCCGAAATCGAGGTTCTGAAGGATCTTGGTGTGGAATTCAAGTGCGGCGTTGAAGTTGGTAAGGATGTTACCATCCAGCAGCTTCGCGAGGAGGGCTTCAAGACCTTCTACATCGCCATCGGCGCTCAGGGCGCACGCAAGCTTGGAGTTGAGGGCGAGGACGCCCAGGGCGTCATCTACGGCGTTGACTTCCTTCGTGACATTAACCTCGGCGTTCCCACAAAGCTTGGGGCAGACACCATTGTAATCGGCGGCGGCAACGTTGCCATCGACGTTGCAAGAAGCGCTGTGCGCATGAAGCACTTTAAGCATCCTGAAAATGTTTCCATGTTCTGCCTTGAGCAGGAGAGTGAAATGGCAGCCCTTCCCGAGGAAATCGAGGAGGCCAAGGCCGAGGGCATCGAAATCAACAATGGCTGGGGTCCCAAGCGCGTCATCGTTGAGGACGGCAAGGTTACCGGAGTTGAGTTCAAAAAGTGCGTTTCCGTCTTTGATGCAGACGGAAAGTTTGCTCCCAAGTACGATGAGAACGACACCAAGGTTGTTGAGTGCGGCAAGGTCATCGTTTCCATCGGTCAGACCATCGAATGGGGCGGCCTTCTTGACGGGCTTAAGGTTGAAACCGGTGCTGGCGGAAGAGTTGTCGCTGACGGCTTTACCTATGAAACCGGTGAGCCGGACGTATTTGTGGGCGGCGACGTTTACACCGGACCGAAGTTTGCAATCGACGCTATTGCAGCCGGCAAGCAGGGGGCAATTTCCATGCACCGTGCCGCTTGGGACGGACAGTCTCAGGTTATCGGACGCAACCGCCGTGAATTCAAGGCGCTTGACAAGACAAATCTTAACATGGACGAAATAACCAAGGGCTTTGACAATACTGCCCGCCAGAAGGTGAACGTACGTCCCGGACACAAGAACATCTTTGTTGACACCCGTGTCACCTTCACCGAGGAACAGCTTAAGCGTGAAACCGCTCGCTGCCTTGGCTGCGGCGCCACCATTATTGACCAGAATCGCTGCCTTGGCTGCGGTATCTGCACAACAAAGTGCAAGTTTGATGCCATTCATCTTACCAAAAAGTTTGAGCCCAAGACTGTCCTTTTCGAGGACCTTGAGCAGATAATGGCTGAAGGCAAGTCCATGCGTGCCGAAAAGATTGCCATAAGAAGGGCAGAAGTAACAAAGTAAATCGTTAGAGCCATGGGAGATGTCGCAGCTAACGGCATCTCCCATGGACAATTGAATGTGGTAATCTTCCACTGTAATGGGGATTATTATCATTTCTGCGCATGGAGGTCGTATGCACGAGATAAGCGTTATGATGGAGGTCATCCGCATTGTTGATGAGATGGCTGAAAAAAATAAAATAGAGCATGTGGTGGAAATTGCCTTTGAAATCGGCGAATGCTCGGCGGTTATACCCATGTTTATGGAGGAATATTTCCCGGTTCTAAGCTCCGAAAAGCCACTTTATAACGGCTGTAAGCTCAAGTTTCACACGATTCAGGCGGGAGCAGTCTGCAATAGCTGCGGGAAGCCCTTCAAGGTCGTTGAAAACGAGGGAAAATGTCCTTTCTGCGGCAGCGAGGACAAGACTTTTTTCAGTGGTAACGAGTTTTCAATTCGTGAGGTCGTTGTGGCGGACGCAGAGCCGCCCGCAGAAAAATCATAGGGTAAAATATAAAAAAGACTCTTTAAAATCAGTGATTTTGAAGAGTCTTTTTTTATATTATGCGGTTACAGCGCCCTTGTCTGGGGACGGATGACGATTGCTCCAAATGCACCACACGGTAACACTTAAAATAACCACAACGCCACCACATAGGGCAAAAAGCCCCGGCGCTTCGCCGTCAAAAATGAACACCCAAACGGGATTCAAAAGCGGTTCCACCGCACCAAGTAGAGAACAGGCAAGAGGCGGGCAGTTTTTGGAGGACAGGATAAGAAGAATATACGGAATGCCAAGCTGAATAATACCCAAGCCCAGAATGCACAAAACCGGCGTAAGAGTAACCGGTGTGTCAACGAAAAAGCTAAGGGGAATTCCCACAGCAGCGGTAAAAATATGCCCAAGGAACATGCCACCCATTCTTGTTGGTTCATCAGCCTTTCCAATACTAAGATACATTCCACCCATGAAAGCACCGGCAAGAACGGCAATGCAGTTTCCCAGCACATAACCCGGCTCAAGATGATCAAAGAAGAAAAGCGCAATTCCCACCATGGTTACTAAAACAGCTACAACGTCAGCACGGCGCAGCTTTTCCCTGAAAAAAAGGGAGGAGTAGATAAGTATAAATACCGGCGCAGTAAACTGAAGGACAATGGCATTTGCAGCAGTGGTAAGCTTGTTTGCCGCAACAAAGGCAATGAAGGTCAAGGACATGAAAGCGCCGTTAATTATAGATTGCTTTGTGAAGCTAACCGGGGAGTGACTAAGTTTTATGTAAACTAAAACCACCAAAGCGGCTATGAGACTTCGCCATCCGGCGATTACAAGGGGATTCCAGGGAGTTAGTTTAATAAAAATTCCGCCCGTGCTCCAAAGCGTTGCGCAAATAAGCATTTGCAAAATAGACTTTTGTTTCGGAGACATGTACATGACCATTCCTTTCCAGAGCTAATATAAAAGCCCGGCATTGCTGTCGGGCTAAAGGAGCACATTTTTTAATGACCGCAGCAGCAACCGCCACCATTATTGCCGTGACCCTCGTGGTCATGGTGGTGACCTTCGCCGCCGCCACAGCAGCCGCCCTCGTGGTCGTGATGATGACCTTCGCCGCCGCCACAGCAGCCACCTTCGTGGTCGTGACCTTCACCACAGCAGCAGCCGCCATCGTCGTGACCGTCTCCGCCACAGCAACCGCCGCCACAGCCGCAGGAGGGCTGCATAAGGGAAAGTCTGCCGTCTTCGTCGAGAACAAAAATAATATCGTTAAGAGCGCTCATAGTCTCTTCGGTAGCGATAACGTTAACGCCGTCTACTACATGGATCAGGGAGGCATCCACTTCAGAGCTGAACCCAACCTGGAGAGAAATGGCATCCTTACCATTGTCATTAACGATTTCCAGAGAAATACAGTCGCATTCTCTTGTTTCAAGAACAGAGTCTATAACGAGTTTTGCTTCAGGTGTAATTTGCATATCAATTCTCCTGTTTATTTTATTGTGTAATTATAACAAAAATGAACACGAAAGCATTCTAACATAATAGTTTGCATATTGAAAGGGTATTATTCAAATTTTGGTAAAGAAAGAAGCGCCGCTTGTGTGGCGCTTCTTTTTTCCTATTTACTCCGCTTCGCAGGCGGGAGTTTCCGCTGCGGGTTTGGCTTCAGTAGTGGGCGGAATATCCGATGTGGGAGCTACGGGCTTGGATGCCTGTCCATCCGCAGGAGCTGCCGGCTTGGGAGGGGGAACAGGACGGGGTTTTTTAAGATAGCTTCCGCTTACGATAAGCTGGCTGGGGTCAGTGGCTATCATGGAATAGTCCCGCGACATTTCAATGGAGTGCCGTCCGCAGAAGTCGGCGCAGGTTTGGCAGAAAGTGCAAGAGCCCATGTCGAAGTTGAAGGTAATAAAATCGCCGTCCTCACGCTTTTCAACGGTTCTTGTTATTGCGCCGGGGGCGCAGACCTTCATGCAAAGGCCGCAGTTCACGCACTTGTCGGCATGAAAGATTATTCTGCCCCGGTAGCCCTCAGGCGCATCAGATTTGGCCGCCGGATAGTTTACGGTGCTGGGCTTGGAGAAAAGAGAGCTTATGGCTTCCTTAATATAGGGAAAAATCATTCCATGTTCCTCCTTTTCTCTTTAAGAATCTCAGTAGCCTTTACAAGGCCGTCTATAATCGCCTCGGGCCTTACAGCACAGCCGCCGATGGAAACGTCCACATGTACAAGGTTTTCAAGGGGACCTTCAATGCTGTAGCTGCCCTTAAAAACGTTACCGCTTCGGGGGCAGGAGCCAACGGCAACCACAACCTTTGGGTCGGGAACCTGGGCAATGGTGCGCACAACCCTGTCCTTAGACTGGGCGGTTACAGGGCCGGTAACAAGAACAATGTCCGCATGGCGAGGGGTACCGGAAAGCTTGAAGCCAAAGCGCTCAACATCATATTTCGGCGTTAGGGCGGAGACTATTTCAATGTCACAGCCGTTGCAGGAGCCGGCGTTAATGTGGTACAGCCAGGGAGACTTTTCTGTGCTTATTTCAACTAATTTTTTAAACATTCAAAAACCTCCCTTAAAGTCCGATCCAAACAAGGATCATGCTGATGAGTGAAAGAACAGTGACAAAGCCCCAGAAAAATTTGAAGAGCTGTTCAACCTTGATTCTTGCGGTAACGGCCTTCACAAAGGACATGCACAGCAAGGTTACAAGAGTGCATATAGCAACAAGAATAAGTGCATCCAGTGCGGCGTTTCCGGTGCTTAGACCACCAAGGAACAAAACCGCAAAGAGCCAGGTCATGATGAACATCTTTATTGCGTGGGAAAGCTTGAAGATAGCAAGGGGAGTGCCGCTATACTCGGTTATAAGACCCTCGCAAATCTCGGTTTCCGCCTCCGCCACGTCAAAGGGGTGGCTGCCAACCTTGCAGGGAATGATGAGCAGCATGGCAAGAGCCGCAGGAATCATAGTCCAATTTGTGATAATTGAGCCGGACTGCTGCTGGAAGGCACTGATAGCGTCCAAAGAAAAGCTCAAGCTGCCGTCCGCCGCCATGCCAACCTTTTTACCAACGGTGATTAAAACGATGATAAGGGGTAGCTCATAGGCGATAACTGCCACCATTTCGCGGGAAAGACCCACGCCCGCATAGGGCGAGCCGGAGGCGCTGCCGCCGATGATCATGGCAAGTGCAGGGATGGTAAGAAGATACAGCACCACGATAAGGTCAGCCTTGCCGCCGAAAACGGAGGGCATACCCATAACCGGAAGAAAAAGCGCCGTTACAATAAGGCTTACAAGACCCACAACAGGCGCCGTAAGATAAACCCTGCGGGAGGCGTTGTCGGGGATAATGGTTTCCTTGCCGGTAAGCTTAAAAAAGTCGTATGTCGGCTGAAGAAGGGGAGGGCCTTTTCTTTTTTGCATGCGGGCAACGGCTTTGCGGTCAATACCGGAGAGCCAAAGGCCGATTATGCAGCAAAATAAGAAGCCGGGGAACACAATAATATTAAATGCTTTCATCAATATATCCATTATTCCGCCCCCTTACATCAGTACGATGAACGAGAACACGGTGAATACGCATATGGCCACCACTGCCCAAAGGGCGTAGTCGTTCACAATGCCGCTGTGTGCCTCGTGCATGAAGTTAAAATAGCCTTTGAAATTGTGCTTAAAGCCCCAGAAAAGGTCGGTACTGGCAACCTGGGAATACTCGCTTTGCTCGCCGCCGAAGAAGGTGGCATGCTTTGCGTCGCCAACCTGTGTGCTTGCGGACTTTTTGCCCCGGCTGCCGCTGCCCATAATCATGAAGAGGGCAAAGGCTGCAAGAACGATAATGAACAGAACAAGCCAGCTAAGAGGCTCCCAATAACCAGCCGCCGCATTAACGTCCACCGTGTATTCGGCGAACTGGCCATGACTTGCGGCATAGCCCTGACCCATCATTGCGTCAATATAGCCGCCCACATTCAAAACTGCCTTGGTGGCGGGAGTGATGAGGTACTTATTGACCACGTTGGGGAAAAGTCCCGTAAACACGCACAGGCCTGCCATAACATCCATGGTAATAAGCATGGACTTTGGAGACTCCTTGGTTTCTCGAAGCTCCATGGGAAGCTGACCGAAGAAAATGGACTGGCCTGCCTTAATAAAGGAAGCAAGAGTCATAACGCTGACTACCACGGCAATTATCAGTACAAAGGCGTAACCGATGTTGCCCGTGCGCACGGACATGTCGTAGGCGGCGTGATAAATCATCCATTTGGACACAAAGCCGTTGAAGGGAGGGATTCCGGAGATGGAAAATGCACCTATAAGGAAAAGCGCTGTGGTGTGGGGCATCCTCTTGGAAAGACCGCCCAGTTTGTCCAAATCTGTAGTTCCGGTGGAGTAAAGCACGCTTCCTGCAACAAGGAACAGAAGTCCTTTAAAAAGGGTGTGGTTCATGGCATGGTAAAGACCGCCGCTTATGCCAAGAGCACTTGCAAGACCAATGGCGGTAATTACATAGCCGATTTGGGAGATGCTGTGGAAGGCAAGAAGGCGCTTGAAGTTGTTCTGCGCAAGAGCCATAGTGACGCACACGAACATACTGACGCAGCCAATAACCATAAGCATGACCTGCATTGCGGGCATGTCCATTGTTGCAAAAATGCAGTACATCAGGCGGATTATGCCGAAAACGCCGCTCTTTGTGAGGACACCGGAAATAATGACGGAAATAGACGAGGGGGCAACTGCGTGAGCGTCCGCCGCAATGGGCTGGAAGGGGAAGATAAATGCTTTTGTTGCAAAGCCCACAAAAAGCATGGCAAAGGCCAAAATCGTTGCGGGGCTTGCACCCTGCTCGGCAAGCAGGGCGGACATTTGACCCATGTTCAGAGTATGAAGCTGGGAATACATGAGTATGGTTCCGATAAGCACAAAGGAAGAGCCGATGGAGCCCACCACGAGGTACTTAAACGCGCCCTCAAGAGTGCCGTGTTTATTGTTTCTGAAAGCGGTAAGGGCAACGGCGGTGATGGTCATAATTTCAATCATAACGAACATGTTGAACATGTCGCCGGTCATGAAAAAGCCCAGCACGCTGCCGCAGAGCATCAGAAAAAGGGTGTAATACTTGTCCACGGAATCGTCCTTCGTGGTGTACTTGAAGGAGTAGAAGGTGGAAAAGAGTATGGCTGCGGTAACAAATACGCAGAAGAAAAGGGCAACAGCATCGATTTCAAAGCCGATGCCGATGGCGTAGCCGCCGGAGGGCTTCCAGCCGCCGAGCCAATAGGTAAGCACCTTACCGTCAATCATGACGGGCTTAATCATGGAGAAAATCATGAAGGCGGAGCTTAGGGTGGAAACACCCACAATAGTATTTCGGGCGATACGATTTTTGCCGAACAGCGCAATCAAAAACGCACCGAAAAACAGAACCATAATGGATAAAACCGGGAAATGCTGCATCATCCTCTCAACCTCCTTATTTTAGTGGAATCGAGAGTGCCGTAGGCTTCCTTCATTTTGATGACAAGGGAAAGTGCCAGTGCAGTTACGCAGGCGCCGATAACGATGGAGGTAAGGGTAAGGGCCTGGGGTACGGGGTCAACAAAGAAGGAACCGGGCTGAAGCTCGGTAATAGTAAATATTGGGGCTGTACCGCCGGGGTTAAAGCCAATGCTGACTATGAGAAGGTTAACGCCGTAGTCAACAATGCCCATACCGATTACAGCCTTCATAATGTTGTGCTTTGCCACAATAACGTAAAGGCCGAGGGTGATAAGGAAAAAGGCGGTAATATAGTTTGTAAGTATCATTTGTTGTCACCATCCTTTTCATCATCACCGTTGTCAAGCATTCCCAAAAGAAGAAGCGCAAGGAAGCTTACACCGGTCAAAACCTTGTAGCCCACGGCATAGTTCATAAGAGAAATTGTGCCGGCGCTGAAAAGGTCGCCCACCTCGCCAACGTCCTTAAATACGTTGAAGCAGAAGGCTGAGCCCATGAAAATTCCGGAGATGGCAAGGACGATATAGCACACTGCCGCAAAAGCCTCATTTTTGTGAAGCGTGGCGGGATTAAGCACATGGGAGGCAGTTTCATAGCCATAGCTTATGTACATCATAAGAGCTGCTGCAGCGATAATAACGCCGCCCTGAAAGCCGCCGCCGGGACTCAAATGCCCGTGAAGGATGACATAGAAGCCAAATACCAGAGCAAAGGGCATGAAAACGTCCGCAGAGGTTTTAACTATTATGCTTTTTATCTTAATGTTCGGTTTCATTACCTGCATGGTCTGCATGTCCTCCTTTTTTGATTTTTCTTAGAATTACCAGGGAGCCGGAAATGGCAGTAATAAGAATAAAAGACTCTCCCATGGTGTCAAAGCCGCGGAAGTCAAAAACAACGGCGGTAACAGCGTTCACCGCATTGGTTTTTTCAAGAGTTTCGTCAATTATTTCCTCGGCAACGCCGCTGGGTTTCTCGCCATCGTAAATGCTGGGATTTTCGTAAAGCTCAGTCATGTCGTGACCCTCGCCCTCATAGGTGTGGGGTGAGGTGTACATGGTTATGGCGGCAAAAAGTCCCGCAAGCATAAGAAGGGCGCAGCAGGCAATAGCAGTTATTTTCTTTGCTTTCATTTTTCGTCGTCTCCCTTCGTTCTTTTAAGGGCGATGATGAAAAGCGCAGTAGTGAGAACTGCGCCCACAGCCGCTTCAGCCAAAGCCACATCCGGCGCTTGAAGCAGAATGAACTCCAGCGCCATAAAGGTGCCGGTAACGCCCAAGGAAATAATACAGGGCAAAAGCTTCTTTTGGAAGGCGGCCATGCAGGCAGATACAATAACGCCTAGCATTACAAGGGAGTTTAGAATGGTGATTCCGTAGGTCTGAATAAAATCATTCATCGTTCATGTCCTCCCCGTATTGGTCGCAGACCATATTGTCAGAAAGCTTCCGATCCCGAAGGTAGGCGGCCTTGCAGATTGCATGGCTTCCTATGGGGTTGGTCATGATGATAAATACACTCAAGAGAACAACTCTTATGGCCATTGCCGCATTGTGCTCCACAAAAATTGCGTATACAAGACCGGCAAGGGTAAGCCCGATTATGCCCAGCGTGGAAATATTTGTGCTGGACTGCATTCTGCAAAGGGGGTCGGGCATACGAAGAAGCCCGACAACTCCGGCAAGACAGAAGAATATTCCAAAGCACAAAAGAACGTCAATTATAATTCTTAAAGTTATGCTCATAGCCTGCCCTCCAGATATCTTGCAATGAGCACCGTGCCTATGTACCCCAGAAGGGCGACCACCAGTGCAACGTCAAGATAAATGCTTCTGCCGGAAAAGAGTGCATAAAGCATAAGTGCGGCAGAAGCCAGTATTTCAATAGAGTCGGCAGCAACCGCTCTGTCCGCCATTGATGGACCCTTAAAGAGTCTTATGAAAAGAACAAGGGCAAGGACAATGACGATTATTGCAGCGATAATAAATTCTGTCATCTCCAAATCCTCGCAATCCATTTTTCAAGTGTACCCTTTATGGTTTCGCCGGCAGCCACACCGTCTGTCTCGGCAACGTCTATCCAGTGAATGTAAAAATAGTTCTGCCCGTCCTCCTCGGCGACATCAAGGGTTATGGTGCCGGGGGTAAGGGTAATGGCGTTTGAAAGGGAAGCAAGACCATACTCGGACTTGAGATTGGTTGGAACCTTAACAGTGCCGGGGTTAACATTGGGCTTTCCAGGATGAAAGGCCCTTTTTGCCACGTCCCAATTAGCTTTTAAAAGCTCCCACATAAAAATGAAGGGGTAAAGCAGGAAAAGAATAAAAAAGCGCTTGGGGTGAAAAAGCCAAAGACTGTTTTCGTGGATAAGAAATCTTGCGGAGAAAAGTGCAACAGCAATGCTGACAACACCGCCTGCAATAAGCTCCTGTGCAGCAAAAGAGTTGGTCAAAATAAGCCAAAAGCAAAAGCAGACAATGGCTGTGGACACAACTGCGGGAAAGGTCGTTTTTGCCAAAAAGATCACTCCTTGTAAATGGAATAGCCGGTTTTAAGCGGCCTTTTTCCCCCAAAAGGGGAGGGGACAATCAGTCCTCTATTTCGATGCTGTCGATATAGAATTCCCGACCGGACAAAAGCTCAATATTATCGCTGCCGCATAGTCTGCAGCAATAATGTCCCGGCAGGGGGGCAGAGCTTTCGCCGCAGCTTCGGCAGCGAAGCTTTGCTGGAATCCGCTCAAGCTCCAGCCTTGCGTTTTCGGCCTTTGTTCCGGAGCTTACTATTTCGAAGCAGTTGATAAGGTAACCGGGGATAACGTCCGAGTACTCACCAAGACAGATTTTTATTGCGCTTATGCGGGAGGCATTGTGTTTTTGTGCCTCGCTAAGCGCAAGCTCAAGCACGTTTTGTGTTAAAGAAAGCTCGTGCATTATCTGTCAAGGCAGGAGAAGCAGGGGTCAATGCTGGCCACAATAAGACCGGCGTCAGCCACAGAATTGCCTCTGAGCATGGTGGGAATGGTGGGAGCGTTTTTAAAGGTGGGCACATGAATACTCACGTTGCGGTTGGTCTGACCGCCGTCGGTAACGACCTTATAGGAAAGCTGTCCTCTGGGGGCTTCGTGGCGGACAACATATTCACCCTCGGGGATTTTGGGAATCTTGTTGCCGAGATTTATTGGCCCCTCGGGCAGATTATCAAGAGCCTGCTCAATAATGCTGATGCTTTGATAAAGCTCCAAAACACGAACCACTGCACGGGAGTAAACGTCACAGCTTTCGGTAACGGCCATTTTAAAATCAAAGTCGCCATAGGCAGAGTAGGGAGCGTCAATGCGTACATCGGTGGCAAGGGCACTGGCACGGGCATGGGGACCGGAAGCACCATGACGAATGGCGTCCTCAGTGGTGAGAATGCCCACGCCCTTGGTTCTCATGGCAACTGTTTTGTCCGTGGTGTATATTTCGCAAATCCTGTCTAAGGGCTTTTTAATGTCGTTTAACATGGAAAGCACTTTCTTGCGCTTTTCATCGTCGATGTCCCGTCTTGCGCCGCCAACGGTCACCATGCCGTAGTTAACACGGTTGCCGGTCAGCTCCTCAAGAATGGTCATTATGGCTTCACGCTTATCGAAAATGTGCATGAAAAGGCTGTCGTGTCCGATAATGTGTGCGGCAAGACCCAGCCATAAAAAATGGGAGTGCATGCGCTCCAGCTCGCCGATTATAACGCGGATATAGTCGCCTCTCTTGGGAACCTCCATGCCGGCAATACTCTCCAGCGCCATGGCGTATGCCCAGGCGTGGGAGTGGGAGCAAATGCCGCAGACACGCTCAACCAGAACCAGGGTCTGAATGAAGTTCTTCTCCGTTGCAAGCTTTTCAATACCACGATGGTTGTAGCCCACGAAGATTTCCGCATCCTTTATTATTTCGCCCTCTGTATAGAGCTTTGCATAAATGGGCTCCTCCAGAGCGGGATGGTAGGGGCCGATAGGTACGGTGTAGCCCATATTACTCGCCCTCCGTTCTTTCATTCATTTTTTTTAGCTCGTCCATGGGGGCAACAATGATTTGGCCGATGCCCTCAAGCATGCTGTCCGGCAAAAATAGCCTTTTTGACGTGTCAAGTCCATCAAATTCCATGCCGATTAGCTCGTGAAGTTCTCTTTCCGGCCAGCTTGCAGCGGTGTCGTAAATATCTGCTATGGAAGGAAGCTTTCCTTCCCCTGTAATGTTGTATGATTCGATGCACTTTCCTACCTCGTAATCATAAGAAATGACACTTTTTCCTTCAGTGTCAATGTAGCCGTGAATCATGACAAGACGCCTTCCCGCGTCGTGCATTCTTCTGGCTGTGGGGACGATATCATCGATACCGATATCTATCCTCTTAAATTCCTGCAATCCAATTCACCTCTCTATAATTCGTTGCTGTGGCTTATATACCAACCGAAGCTCAGCAGATACGGGGAAGCTGTGCCCCCGTAAGCTTTGAAACTATTCGGCTTGTACCTAAAACTGTGTTGACCACCACGTTACCGGCGCTTCGTTGGGAAACGGTGCCGATAAGGGCGGCATTTTGCCCCTCGGGAAAAGCTTGAAGGGCGGCAAGGGCTGCGTCGGTTTCCTCCGGCGGGACAATGGCAATGAGCTTGCCTTCGTTTGCGCAGTAAAGCGGGTCAAGACCCAAAATGTCGCAAACTCCCTTCACTGCAGGGGAAACGGGTATGAGCTTTTCGGAAAGCTCAATGCAAAGCTCCGTACCCTCAACAAACTCGCAAAGAGTTGTTGCAAGGCCGCCACGGGTGGGGTCACGCATTACACGGAGATTCGTACATGCGGACATGAGTGCCGGGCTTAGCCTGTGCAGCGGAGCACAGTCAGATGAAACGTCCCCGCAGTCCAAGGCAAGCTCATTTCTGCAAAGCATAACGGCGGCGCCGTGGTCACCCACCGAGCCGGAGACTATAACGCTGTCACCGGGGCGAATGGCGGCGGGAGACAGACCGGGACGAATTATCTCGCCGATGCCGGCAGTATTAATGTAAATTCCGTCCCCACGGCCTTTTTCAACCACCTTGGTATCGCCTGTGACTATTTTAACGCCGCAAAAGCGGGCGGTTTCAGCAATTGAGAAAACAATTTTTTCCAGCTCCGCCATGGGAAGTCCCTCCTCAATGATGAAAGAGAGACTTAAATACTTGGGTTTTGCGCCGCACATGCAAAGGTCATTTACAGTGCCGCAAACGCAAAGCTTGCCAATGTTTCCGCCGGGGAAGAAAAGGGGAGACACAACAAAGCTGTCCGTGGAAAAGGCAAGCCCGCCCATGGGGGGCAAAACGGCGCCGTCACCAAGGGCGGAAAGCTCCCGACTGCCAAAGGCGGGCAGCAAAAGCTCCTCAATAAGGCGGGAGGTCTTTTTCCCGCCGCTGCCATAGTCGAGACTTATTATTTCGTTGCTGTCTAACATTTATATACCTCTATACTTATAAGCAGCGGCGCAGCTTCCCTCGCCGGACACCATGCATGGGCCAACGGGATCCTCCGGTGTGCAAACATTCCCGAACAAGGGACAGGCTTTTGGGGTTAGTTTGCCGCAAATTACCTCGCCGCAGCGGCAGCCTGCCGGTTCCGGAGCAGGGATGGCTTCAATGGAAAAGCGCCTCTTTGCGTCGTAATGCCCAAAGGCATCGTTAATGGCAAGGCCACTGCCTGGGATAAGCCCCAGACCACGCCAGTCATCGTCACAGGGGGTGAAAACCGAATTGATTACTTCAAGGGCGGCAGGGTTGCCTTCGTCCTGAACTGCCCGAGAATACTCGTTGGAAAGAGCGGCTTCCCCTGTTTTGAGCTGGCATAAAATTCGGTACAGCGCCACAAGAATGTCCGCTGTTTCAAAACCCGCAACGACGGCGGGAAGCCCAAATTCACTTGGCAGAAAGGCAAACCCGGAAGCTCCGATAATGCTTGCCACATGACCGGGACAGAGAAAAGCATCTATTTCAAAGCTGTCATCCTTAAGAAGTGCACGTACAGCCGGTGGAGCGCATTTAAGCATGGAAAAGACGGAGTAGTTTTCAATACCCTGCTCCGCAGATGAAAGTATGGATACGGCTGTTCCAGGGGCGGTGGTTTCAAAGCCCACGCCCAAGAAAACCACCTGCTTTTGCGGGTTGTTGACGGCAAGCTCCAGCGCATCCATGGGGGAGTACACAATGCGCACATCCGCACCTTTTGCTCTGCGCCGTAAAAGGTTATCCCCCTTGCGGCTGCCGGGCAAACGAAGCATATCACCGTAGGAGGCTATAATCACATCCTCCCGTGAGGAAAGCTCTAAAAAAGCGTCAATAGCGCCGGAGGGAGTAACGCAAACGGGACAGCCCGGGCCTGAAATAAGCTCCACCCCCGGGGGTAGAAGCTGCTTTATTCCCGCTTTTGCAATTGCCATGGTGTGGGTGCCGCAAATCTCCATGATTTTCTTTTGCCCCACAGACATTTCCCCAATGGCGGCGGCAAGCTTTGCCGACTGTCCATCCAGCTTGGAAAAATCATTTGGATGCGGCATCGGCAGCCTCCATAATTGCGCTGAGATTTTTAAGAGCCCGTTCCGGCGAAAGAATCTCAATGGCGAAGCCGGCGTGAACCATCACATAGTCTCCCAGCTTTGCCTTGGGAACAAGGTCAAGACGGAGACTTCGGCGAATGCTGTCCACCTCGCCCAAGGCGGTTTTGCCGTTTATTTCAACGATTTTAAGGGGTACCGCAAGACACATGGATTAGTTTCCTTTCGGCGATTATCGCCTGACCGAGGGATATGCCCTCGTCATTGGTTGAAACACGGTGATGATGAAAAACCTCAAGACCGTGGGATTGAAGATCTTTTTCTATATGCTCAAGAAGGTAAATGTTCTGAAAAACACCACCCGAGAGAACAACACGGTTTAGCCCCGTTTGCGCTGACGCCAATGCACACATTTTCGCACCTGCATGAGCAAGTGTGTTCATAAACCGTGCGGCGCAGCGGGAAACGAGCACAGCAGGCGACAGCCTATCATGAATAAGGGCGCTTATAAGGGGTCGCCAGTCAAAATAACAAAGACCGGCGGTCGAAATTATTTCATAGGGGTAAATGCCGCCCTCGCCCTCCTCCGCTGCGGCTTCCAAAAGCACGGCACCCTGCCCCTCATAGCTTGAAATGGCCTTTATACCCAAAAGTGCGGCTGCACCGTCAAATAGTCTGCCGATGCTGCTTGTTTTGGGACAGTTTATATTCGCGGCGAGCATTTTATAAATCGCATGGTCACCTTCAAAGGGGATAAGACCGGGGACGGCGCATTCCGCCATCAGACCACAAGCAATTCGGAAAATTTCCTCAACAGCCTTGTCACCGCCGGGCAGGGGAAGGGGGGAAAGAGTGCCAAGACGCTCAAAGCCCTCATAATCTCCGCAAAGAAGCTCGCCGCCCCATGCTGTGCCGTCCACTCCGTAGCCGGTGCCGTCCCAAATAAGGCCGAGACACTGCCCCGAAAGCTCGTTATCCGCCATGCAGGAGGCCATGTGGGCATGATGGTGTTGAATTTCAATGAGGGGAAGAACGTTTTGCTTTGCATATTGACGGGCAAAGTCGGTGGAGAGATAGTCCGGGTGCATATCACAGGCGATGGCTTTTGGCTTTATGTCGAACAGCTTTGCAAAAAGCTCTGACTGCTGCTTGTACTTTTCAAGTACCTCCAGACTTTTTAAATCACCGATGTGCTGACTTGGGAAAAAGCTTCCGTCCTTCAAAAATCCAAAGCTTGCCTTTTGCTCTGCGCCGCAGGCAAGAAGGGAGATGCTGCTTTCTGGGATTTCAAGGGGTAGGGGAACGTAGCCCCTTGAGCGGCGGACAAAGTATTCCTTACCTTCAAGCATCCACAAAAGGGAATCGTCGCAGGAGGTGTAAATGTCTCGATTATTTAAAAGGAACATGTCAGCAATGCCGCTAAGCTTTAAAACGGCGTCGTCATTGTCCGTTATTATGGGAAGCTCGGATATATTGCCGCTGGTCATGACAAGGCGGCGTGGCCCGCTTTTCATGAGCAGATGGTGCACGGGAGTATAGGGCAGCATAACGCCAACGTAGCCGTTTTCACTGATGTGCCAATAGCCCGCTGTGCGTTTTTTTAAAAGAACAATGGGACGCCGTGGACTTTGCAGCGCCTTCTTCTCATCAGGGGAGATAAAGCATATTTCCTCGGCAGCGTCCATATCGGCACACATAAGGGCAAAGGGCTTTTCGCTGCGGTGCTTTCTTAGGCGAAGCTTATTTACAGCCTGCACATTGTCCCCGTCGCAGGCAAGATGAATGCCACCAAGTCCCTTAACCGCAACAATCCCGCTGTTTTCAATGCAGCGTCTTGCATTGCAAATTGGGTCGGCGCTGTCAATAACACTGCCGGCAGAATTTAAAAGAATAAGGCGAGGGCCGCATAGCTTGCAGCAGTCCGGCTGTGCGTGATATCGGCGGGTTTCAATGTCGGCATATTCGGCGGAGCAGTCATGGCACATGGGGAAATTGGACATGGTGGTACTGCTGCGGTCATAGGGTACGCTTCTTATAATAGTGAAGCGTGGGCCGCAGTTCGTGCAATTTATAAAGGGATATTGAAAGCGTCTGTCCTTGGGGTCAAAAAGCTCGTGCAGACAATCCTCACAAACAGCAACGTCCGGTGAAACAAGAGTCTGCACTCTGTCTCCCCGGTCACTGTGCTGTATGGAAAAGGTGTTATAGCCCACAATGCCGGAAAGCTCACGGAACTTTATGCCGGTAATGTGTGCCAGAGCAGGGGGATTATCCCGAAGCTCCTTAAGAAAGGCTTCAAGACTTGCACGCTGTCCTTCAAGCTCAATCTCCACACCGCAGGCGGTGTTTTTTACCCAGCCGAATAGGTTTTCGGCCTTGGCTATGCGGTGGATAAAAGGACGAAAACCCACACCCTGAACAATGCCGTTTACGAAAATGCTGTATCTGGCTTCGGGCATGGTGCTTCTCCTTTATTGAATAATGTGTCGGACTCTAATATACACCTTCGTCAAAAATAAAACAATATGGAAATGACAATAAATTATCAAATAAACCATAGAAATTTATGATACTAAATACTACAACATGTATCAATAGGCAAAGGAGTACCAAAATATAGGATAAAAGGCTACTTATTTCGTGGTTGTTGTAGGAAAAGAGAATAGGGGGAAAACGGCATATCAGTGAGAAAATTACAATACTTTTAAGGGATGTGTGTTTTCACGGGAAGGCGGGACTCCGATAATATGGTTTTTCAACAAATAAATTAGAAGATTAGCTAAAAACTTCCCTATAAATAGGGTATATTTTATTTTCATCCACTATTGACTTTATCGTGATAAACACTTAAAATGTGAATAATTTATTACATGGCATACTCTATGTATTTAAAGCACTAAACAACACTGTTACTTAAGACGGCCTATGCGCTGCTTTTGTATAAAACGAGACTATTATTATAATAGGAGGAAATGAAATGAAAAAGATCCTTGCACTTGTACTTGCACTCGTGATGGTTCTCGGTCTTGCAGCCTGCGGCACCCCTGCTGAACCCGAAAATTCCACCACACCCGACGATGCACAAACTTCCGATACCCCTGTGGTTGAAAATGCAATTAAAATCGGCGGAACCGGCCCCCTTACCGGCGGCGCCGCAATTTACGGCAACGCTGCCAAGAATGGCGCTCAGATTGCCGTTGACGAAATCAATGCTCTTGGCGGACTTCAGTTTGTGCTCAACTATCAGGATGACGAGCATGACGCTGAAAAAGCAATCAACGCCTACAACAACCTGAAGGACTGGGGCATGCAGATTTCTCTCGGCTCCGTTACTTCTACTCCCGGCGTTGCGACATCCGCTGAAATTTTTAAGGATCGCATTTTTGCTCTTACTCCTTCCGCTTCCTCCACTGGAGTTATCGAGGGTAAGGACAATATGTACCAGATGTGCTTCGTAGACCCCAATCAGGGCTCTGCCTCCGCTCAGTACATATTCGAGCAGAAGCTCGGCGAAAAGGTTGCCATTATCTGGAAGAATGACGACGTTTATTCCCAGGGCATCTACGACTCCTTCATGGAGACTGCCGAGGAGCTTGGTATCAACGTAGTTTCCGACACCACCTTCACCACCGACAGCCAGAACGATTTCTCCGTTCAGCTTACCGATGCAAAGAACGCCGGTGCGGACATTATCTTCCTGCCCATCTACTTCGAAGCTGCATCCCTTATCCTTGCTCAGGCTGACTCCATCGGCTATGCACCCAAGTACTTCGGTGTTGACGGTATGGACGGCATACTGACCATGGAAGGCTTTGACACCTCTCTTGCAGAGGGCGTTATGCTTCTTACTCCCTTCAACGCTGATGCTGACGACGAAAAGACCGCAGCCTTCGTTGCAAAGTACAAGGAGCTTCACGGCGAAACTCCCAACCAGTTTGCTGCTGACGGCTATGACTGCATCTATGCCATCTATGCCGCATGCCAGGCAGGCAATGTTACTGCAGATATGACCGCACAGGAGATTTGCGACATCATGATCGCTCAGTTTGCAACCCTTACATTTGACGGTCTTACCGGCGAAGGAATGACCTGGGAAGCAACCGGTGCTGTTTCCAAGTCCCCCAAGGGCATGGTAATTGAAAACGGCGTTTATGTTGGTATGAATTAAGGCCCTTAGGTTTTTATTTTAGGGGGGCTGCCGAGTCGCTCGGCGGCCCCTTTTTCTAATTTTTTCGGAAAGCAAAAAATACATTGTAATATCAATGGGAAAAAGATATAATTCTGAGTATGTACTTGCAGAAGAAAGGCGTCTTTTCCTTTGCTTTGCATGAGAGAGAATACTTTAACAATGAGGTGTGAAGAATGACATTTCTTACCCATCTGATCAACGGGATCAGCTCGGGAAGTATATACGCCATCATCGCCCTTGGCTACACCATGGTTTATGGTATAGCCAAGATGCTGAACTTCGCCCATGGTGACGTTATCATGATCGGTGCGTACATTTCCTTCTGCTTTATCAGCTATCTGGGACTTTCTCCGTGGATTTCGCTGATCATGGCAATGCTTGTCTGCACGGCGCTTGGCGTTATAATCGAACGTCTGGCGTATAAGCCCCTGCGTGCGGCTCCCTCCCTTGCAGTTTTGATTACCGCAATCGGTATGAGCTATCTTTTACAGAACGTTGCGCTTCTTATTTGGGGCTCAAATCCCAAGGTGTATCCAAAGATTGTCAATGGAACGCTTTCCCTTTTCAATGGAGAGCTGACCATCACTTATGTTACGCTGCTTGCAATTGTTGCCTGCATCGTTATTATGGTCGTTCTTACGCTGTTTACAAGCAAGACCAAAATGGGAAAGGCCATGCGTGCAGTGTCCGAGGATAAGGGCGCAGCGCAGCTTATGGGTATCAATGTCAATACCACAATTTCCATTACCTTTGCCATCGGCAGCGCACTGGCTGCTGTTGCAGGTGTACTGCTTTGCTCGGCGTACCCCACGCTTATGCCTACCACCGGGTCCATGCCGGGAATAAAAGCTTTCACTGCCGCAGTTTTCGGCGGCATTGGCTCGATTCCGGGCGCTTTGGTTGGCGGCCTTCTTTTGGGCGTTATCGAAGTCATGGCCAAGGCATATATTTCTACACAGATTTCAGATGCCATTGTTTTTGCCGTGCTTATAGTCATCCTTCTTGTTAAGCCTGCCGGGCTTTTGGGCAAGAAGGTCAACGAGAAAGTCTGAGGTGCGGGATGAAAAAATTGACTTCAACAACGAAAAACAACATCTTCACCTACGGTATTGTTATTGCGGCATATATTGTCGTTCAGTTTATGATTAGGGGCGGAAGTATTACCTCCTCACTTCAGGGACAGCTTGTGCCCATATGTGCATATGTGGTGATGGCGGTATCCCTTAACCTTGTGGTGGGCATTTCCGGTGAGCTTTCTCTGGGCCATGCGGGCTTTATGAGCGTAGGTGCCTTCACAGGTGCAGTAGCGGCCATTGCCCTTCAAGGCTCCGTGCCATCTGAGGCGGTTCGTCTTATTATTGCCTTAGTGGTAGGCGGCGTTTTTGCGGGAATTGCAGGCTTTCTTATCGGCATCCCCGTTCTTAGACTTCGGGGAGACTATCTTGCAATTGTCACTCTTGCATTCGGAGAGATAATCCGTGTAATCATTAACTGCCTTTATGTGGGCGTTGATGGCAGTGGACTTCATTTTAGCTTCCTTTCCAGCGCCAAGGCCCTTGGCCTTGACGATACCGGCACGGTTATAATAAACGGTGCCGCCGGCATAACCGGAATTCCGAAGCTTGCCACCTTTACGGCGGGCGTTTTATTGGTCTTGGTAACGCTGTTTGTTGTTTTGAACCTTAAAAACAGCCGTCAGGGAAGAGCGATTATGGCATCCCGTGATAACCGCATTGCTGCTGAAAGCGTGGGCATCAGTGTAACACGCTACAAGATGACAGCCTTTGTGACCTCTGCATTTTTAGCCGGTATGGCAGGCGCTCTTTTTGCACTGAACTTTACCACCATAGTGCCGATTAAGTTCAACTTCAATACCTCCATCCTTATTCTTGTGTTCGTTGTTCTTGGCGGACTGGGCAATATTTGGGGTTCCGTTATTGCGGCAACGGTGCTTACCATTCTTCCGGAAGCACTGCGGGGCTTTGATAAATACCGTATGCTGGTGTATGCAATCGTTCTTATTTTGGTTATGCTTATAACCAATAATATGACCCTCCGTTCCTATTTCTCACGCTTGGGCGGAAAGCTGAAAAGAGCAAAGGCGGCGCAGCATCCTTCTGCAGGAGGTGAGTCCTAATGAATGAGAATAAAAAAAGACCGGCAACAAAGCTGGTTCCGGTGCCCAGCGTCAATATTATCCCAGAGCGAGACGTTGATAAGACTCCCATACTGGAGGTCAGCCATCTGGGCATAGATTTCGGCGGGCTTACCGCTGTTGACGATTTCAACATGGCCATCGGGCGCACTGAAATTGCCGGACTTATCGGCCCCAACGGTGCGGGCAAGACTACGATTTTTAACCTTTTAACCAAGGTTTACCAGCCCACAAGGGGCATGATAATGCTGGATGGAAGGGATACCGCAGGAAAGACCACCGTGCAGGTAAACCAAATGGGCATAGCCCGTACCTTCCAGAACATCCGCCTTTTTGACAACCTTACGGTTGAAGAAAACGTAAAAATCGGCCTTCATAACAGCATAAAATACAATCTTTTTAGCGGCGTTTTTAGACTGCCCGGCTATTGGAAGCAGGAAAAGATTTCCCACGAGCGTGCGCTGGAGCTTTTGTCCATCTTTGACATGGCTGATATGGCTGATGCAAAGGCGGGAAGCCTTCCTTATGGCGCACAGCGCAGGCTTGAAATTGTTCGTGCACTGGGCACAAATCCCTCGTTGCTTTTGCTGGACGAACCCGCTGCGGGTATGAACCCCTCCGAAACTGCCGAGCTTATGGACAACATCCAAAAGATTAGGGACACCTTCCAGATTGCTATCATGCTAATCGAGCACGATATGAATTTGGTCATGGGCATCTGCGAGGGCATCTGCGTTTTGAATTACGGCAAGGTTATAGCCAAAGGCACGCCGGAAGAAATTCAGGCCAATCCCAAGGTAATTGAGGCATATCTCGGCAAGAAGAAGGAGGATAAGTAATATGCTTAAGGTTAACGATATCAATGTGTATTACGGCAGTATCCACGCCATTAAGGGCGTCTCCTTCGAGGTTAAGAAGGGCGAAATAGTTACGCTTATCGGCGCAAACGGCGCAGGAAAGTCCACCATTTTGAATACCGTGTCGGGTCTTCTTAACAGCAAGACCGGTGATATCAGCTTTCTTGACAAGTCACTAAAGGGCGTACCCGCCCACAAGATAGTTTCATCAGGACTTGCTCAGGTTCCCGAAGGAAGAAGAATCTTTCTTAACATGACGGTGGAGGAAAACCTTGAAATGGGGGCCTACACTCAGCCGGGCAGCGGTGTTGATGATTCGATTGCTGATGTTTATGAGCGTTTTCCCCGTTTGAAGGAACGCCGCAAGCAGATTTCAGGAACCCTTTCCGGCGGCGAGCAGCAGATGCTTGCTATGGGCAGGGCGCTTATGTCAAAACCCCAGCTTCTCATGCTGGATGAGCCCTCCATGGGCCTTGCCCCCCTTTTGGTGGAGCAGATTTTCAGCATAATAAAGGAGCTTAACGCAGCCGGAACAACCATCCTTCTTGTCGAGCAAAATGCGCAGATGGCGCTTTCCGTTGCCGATAGGGGATATGTCCTTGAAACTGGAAAAATAGTAACCTCCGCAAAGGCCTCCGACCTTCTTGAGGATGATGCTGTAAAAAAAGCGTATTTAGGCGGCTAAAAAACTATAAAAAGTTTTCGCCTGGGCGGTTGTTCATAATGCACCGCAATAAATGGCGAAGAAATATGCTTTGTTGGTGGTATTCAAGGCGCTACTTTTGACAATTAAACGCACAAAGAAAGCACACGATTAAAAAAATCGTGTGCTTTCTTGTATCTAAAGAGGAAAACCGATGGACAAGAAACTGACCTTTCATTACTTCTGTGGCGGAGAAAATGAGCAGTTCCATTTTTCAGTATTTCCGTATACTGGTAACTGGTAGTCAATTCAAGCATTTCAATACATAGGATTGCGGTGTCAAAAAAATTATCAAGATGAATTAAAATTTTCTTGGAAAAGTAATGTTCTCATACTTTGGAATGATTACAAATTTTGCGGTTAATGGTAAAATAAGTAGAAATTAGGTGAACAGAGCAAAATCGGACAAGGGGTACACCTGTTGTACCGTAGTTGTACTACGGGACAATTCCTCTTTGGATGCCAAAAGGGGGCTTACAGATGGAAATTACAAGCAACATTATCATAAAACCAGCCCTGCAGGAGTTGTTCCAATCCAACTGGGAGCAGTACAGGGTCATCCTGTTCTGCGCACCCTGCGGATTTGGTAAAACCACGGCTGCCACAGCGCTGCTGGCACAGCAAACCATTTGCACTTACAATGCGGCGGAGACAAATTTTCTCTCTACACCTATTCCTCCAGACTGCGATGCCGTTTTAATCGACGAATTGCAGTTGGTACGGGATAGTACCGAGCAGCAAACCATTTGCGAGTGGATTAAAATAAACTCTAATAAGCACTTTGTGCTTTTAAGCCGTGGTCCGGTACCCGGCTGGCTGATGCCTTTCCAGTTTACAGGAATACTGCTTACCATCGACAGTAAAGCGTTGCTGTTTGACCGTGCCACCACCGGCAGGCTGTTGGAGCAAAACGGCATTACCATCTCTGCTACGGATCTTACAGCCATTCAAGCGCAGAGCTTCGGTTATCCGCTTGCAGTTTCTATTTTATGCCGTCACATGGCAGGTGGAGCGTCTTTTAGTGCTACCGTTGCAGATGCCGTGCGACGCGAAATATTTGCCCATTATGAAGAGGCCGTTTATCTCCGTTTTGATTTGCCGCTGCGCCGGTTGCTGCTAAACCTCGCACCATTTGAGCCTATTACGCCGGAACTTGCCAAGCTGCTCAGCGGTGACAGCCACGCAGGTGAATTGTTGGGGCGCATTCAACGGGACACCACCATGCTGATTTTTGACCGTTTGGATTGCTTTCACTTTTGGCCGATTTTCCGGCAATTTTTGCTATGGGAAATGCAGCAGAAATACACCACGACAGAACAGAATGCCCTATACAGCCGTGCTGCACTCCATTACGAGCTGCAAGATGATTATGGCAAAGCACTGGACTGCTACTCCCGCTGCGGCGAGCACCGCAAGGTGACAGAGCTGCTAATTAAAAATGCGGAGCAGCACCCCGGCGTGGGGCATTACTACGATATGGAGCAATACTATTACGCCATGCCCCGTGAAGAAGTTTTGCAGTCGCCTGCCTTGCTGTGCGGTATGAGTATGCTCACCTCGCTGAATATGGACTACGAGGCATCTGAGGATTGGTACACTGAGCTGCAAGCCTATGCATCCCGCCTGAAAAAGTCTGATGCCGAATACAAAGACGTGCAGGGCAAGCTAGCGTATTTGGACATCGCACTGCCCCAGCGGGGTAGCAAAGGTCTTGTGGGCCTTATCAGCAGCGTGTTCACAATATTAACCAATAAGGAAATTCAACTGCCAGCCTTTTCTGTGACCAGTACCCTACCCTGCGTAATGAATGGCGGCAAGGATTTTTGCAGTTGGTCGAAGCAAGACGAACTTCTGTATGTCACCATGCGAAAGCCAGCGGAAACTGTGCTGGGTCGGGACGGTGTCGGCCTTGCCGATTGTGCCCTGTGTGAAAGTAAGTTTGAAAAGGGCAGCGATGTTTCTAACCGAATGCTGACGCTAATGTCTCGCCTTGGCGAAATTCAGCGCAGCGGTACGCCTGATATGGAATTTGCCGTCGTTGGTTTGCTGGCACGGTTGCAGGTGTCTCAAGGTAAGGCAGCGGCTGCGCTGGAGCTTTTGGAAAATCTGCGTACCAAATTTATGGACACCGGACAGAGCCGCTTTATACTCAACATTGATGCCATGCTCTGCCGCATTTGGCTGCGAACAGGGGACACCGACAACGTGACCCGCTGGATGCGGGAGAAAGCGCCGTCCACCAGTCCACGGCTGCGTGCGCTATGGCGATATCAGTACCTGACCCTTGCCATGGTGCAGCTTGCGCAAGATGACTGTGACGGAGCTCTGCTATTGCTGGCACAGCTTTTACCATACTGCGAGCATTGCGGCCGTACCATGGATATACTGCACATTAGCCTGATTATGGCGATTTGCCATTTTAGATTGCGGGATGAGGCGTGGAAAATCGAGCTTCGAAAGGTGCTTGATACCGCCTGCGACTACCGCTTTATTAGGCCCGTGGCTCAGTATGGCGCAGCGGTGCTGCCCCTGCTTACCGCCTGTGAGTGGAAGGACGATGCGGACTATTTGGAAAAGGTAATCATCGCCACACGAACTCAAGCGGTCAACTATCCGATGTTCTTGAGGTGTGAAAGCCAGTTGGCTGAGCCGTTGTCACCCACGGAGACACAGGTTCTAAAGCTCCTATGCCACAATATGAGCAATCAGGAAATCGGAGAGGTGCTGGGCATTAAGCTGGCAACGGTAAAAACCCACGTCAGCCACATTTTGCAAAAACTGGAAGTCAAGCGACGCAGTGAGGCAAAGGAAGCAGCAGAAACGCTGCATTTGGTATAGGAGAGAGCTACATGAGATGGAGACCGGAAGTTACGCTGACCAGCAAAGACACTCCGAAACTCTGCATGCCGGGAAAGCAAATGCCCCTTGACCCCAAAGACGTCTACCTTGCAAAAGCGCTGCTGTGTGGAGAGTGTGACATTGAGCTGCTCAAGGTGATGATTATGAAAGCCGAGGGCATTAAAGAAATCGCCGCCGCCTTTGGCCTTGCACAGTTTATTTTAAATTACGGTGATTTTATCGCACCGGACACAGACTCTTATGTGATTACCGGCTGACTATAAAACAGGAAATTGAAAGGAACAAGAACATGAATAAACGAGTATTTAGTATTTTGCTGTGCCTGTGCATGGTGCTGTCCCTGCTGCCAACGATGGCGTTGGCTGCGGATGCGCCAACCAACGGTTCAGGCACTCAAGCAGACCCATATCGAATCGGAACAGCGAAGGAGCTAATAAGCTTTGCTGCTTGGTATAATTCATTGGACTTCGGCGGGCAAAGCCTCACGAATATTGCTGTCGGTGAAGTGTACGTAAAATTAACGGACGACATCGACCTCAACCCGGGCTTTGTGTTTACAAAGGACGGCTATACGGGGGATGGAACGCCTGTGGAATGGACACCAATCGGCAATAGTGTAACAGCACCGCATGGCTTTTTTGGTGTATTTGACGGTGACGGGCATTCCATCAGCGGCGTGTATATCAACGAGAAAAGCAGCACCGGGTCGTACGGTGCAACCGGACTATTCCGCTATGTAGACAACTATAACCTGACTGGCACTGTAAAAAATCTTAAGGTTAAAAATTCTTACATAGGCAGTATGAGCCATGCAACTGGGTCTATCGTGGGTGTGAACGGCGGCACTGTTGATAACTGCGAGTCCAATGCCTTTGTCCATGTGAACGCTTCTACGGGCAGCTTTGGCGGCATCGGCGGGATTGTCGGCAATAACAACAACTATTGGGCAATCACGACAAACTGTACCTTTACAGGAAGCGTAGTGGCGGATAACGCATCTGGAACGCCCTACGTAGGAGGAATCGCAGGCCATAACTATAAAGGCTATGTGGGTGGCTGCACAAATAGCGGCACAGTCACCGCAGCGGTGGATAAGGTCGGCGGCATCGTTGGCGCAAATATTCCGCTGAATACTGGAAGTAATAATGATAAAACATATGGACAAGCAAACGATGGCAAGGTGGAGGGCTGCGTGAACACAGGCGCCGTCATCGGTACGGACAGCGTCGGTGGTATTGTCGGATACAGTGAAGCGTGGGGGGCTGCTCACCTAAACGGCAGCATCCTGAACTGTACAAACAGAGGAACGGTCACTGCGACTGCAAACAACGGTGCGGCCGGCGGCGTTGTTGGCTATTGCAACCACACCGATGTTAAGGGTTGCAGCAACTATGCAAATGTCAGTACCGGCTCTGCAACAAATCTCGGCGGTATGGTTGGCAAGTTTTATGGAGCATCCATTGATAATTGCTGGTACTCGCAAACAAGCACAGTGAATAACGGCCTGAATCTTGTGGGCTGGAGCAATACCGGAGTATCCGAGCCCACCAATAGCGGTGTTCTTTCTACCCCCTCAAGCCCAACTGATGTCGGCGCTGTTGTGGGAGATGCGCAAATTGCGCTGAGTTGGACAGCCCCCTCTAGCACAGGCGGCAGTGCAATCGCCGGATATAAGGTGGCGTGCAGCACGACAGATACTGCGCCAACATCGGCTGGTGATTGGAAAGCAACCAATTCTGCCAGCACAGAATATACAGTCACCGGACTGGAGAACGGAACAACCTACTATTTCTGGGTGAAAGCCGTGAACGAAGTCGGAGATAGCGAAGCGAGCACATCCGTGTCGGCAACGCCCATGGGAACAACAATGAATGTTGCTACAGCGGAACAAATGACTAAGGCACTTGGCTATGAGACTGTCACAACAATCAATATCACCGGCTCGTTCTCCTACGATGGAGCAATTAGCAAGGCGGTTGCAATCAATGTAAAAAGCGGCAGCACACTGACGCTGAACTACATCACTGATAACAGCAAAGTCAGTACCGTGTGCAATGCCGATATTACCGTGGAGGATGGCGGTGTAGTTTGCTTCAACCAACAATACACCATGAACACTTCCTACTTGGTGATGAATGGTGATTTTGTTCTTGGTTCCGGTGCAACGGCAACCACAACATCTGCTGCATTTGCTGGCAATATCCTGTTTCAGGGCGCTTTTACCAACAACGGCAGCTTTGACGCGAAGAACGGAAACGCATTTTTGAAATACGGTACTGCGTCAGGTACCTTTACAAATGGCGCCTCCTGCTATAACCTCTGCATTAAAACTCCCACGAAAACCTCTGTCAGTGATGCAAAGCTGTATATTACCGACGTAACTGGTACTGTGGCAATTGGTGAAAAGCTGCATCCGGTGCTGGACGGCTTTGGCGAAATTACAGAGACAATCCCCGGCTTGGGCATTACCTGGGGCGATATGGGCAACGGTGGAGCTACCTTTGAGTACACCGTTCCTGCGTCCAAGGCCGGTTCTGCCATCAACGTGAAGGTCAACGGTTCTCCCAGCGACAGCCACTATGCCTATTTCCTCGTGAATGGCACGACTGTTACAAAGGTCACAACTCCGGATTCCACCGGTTATACTACAGCAAAGGTTGCACAACTGGATACTGTCTATGTCGGTGGCGCATCCGCTTCCGACAGCAATACCGGCGCAAGCGCAGACAAGGCGTTGGCTTCGATTACAACGGCATTTTCTGCCGCTGCGGATAACGGCAAAATCGTGCTTTGTGGCAATGTCAGTACAACTGCCAATGGCTGGTTGGCCACCAAAGGCAGCGTAACCATTACGAATACCGATGGGGCCAATACATACTCTGATGCCACACTGACCTTGAATGGCGCACAGTTCCCGTCTGGTAATATTACATTTCAGAATATTAAACTTCTTAAAGGCGCTGCTGCACAGTCCGGTGCGCTGGTTCCCACCGCAAATAACACAAACCTCATATTTGACACTGTCACTGCAAAAGATGCCAGCGGCAATCTTGTCTCCTTCAACATTCAAAACGCCTATGGTTGCACAGAAGTCGCTGCAACGGTGAAGGGCTGTGAAATGCAGCTCAGTGTATCTGCCGGCAGCAATGCAGTAACACTTACGCTGGACAACGCAACGGTTGTCAGCTATTTTGGCAACACGACACTGATAGGTGACGTTTCGCTGACCAACGGAAGTACACTGATCACTCCCCAAATTATCAACAATCTTACCTCCGACAACAGCGAAAATGCCCTTGCGCTGTTTGAGAATGACGGCGTCCCTGCTGCAGTCACAGTAAACGGAACTGTGACGATTGCCGAGGGCAAACCCATCACACTGCTAAATTACATTGACGATGCCTATAAGGCGTTCACAGCGGGCAATTTGACGCTGCTCACGTCAAGTGCAGCAAATGATTCCCTGACTGCGGAGAAGTTTATTACGAAAGACACCGTAAACTATAGCTTGAAAAAGGTAGATAATAGTATTGTCACCGAAAAGAAAATTGTTGTGACCTTTAATGCCAATGGCGGAACTTGCGATACCACCGCAATGGGTGTTGACGAAAACGGCAAACTGGCATCGCTCCCGACTCCGACAAGAAGCGGTAGCTATACCTTTGATGGTTGGTACACTCTGGAAACCGGCGGCACTAAAATTACAACAGATGATGTGTTTGCGGACAGCACAACTGTGTATGCACATTGGAACTACACAGGCGGTTCCAGCGATGGCGGTTCCACTGCCCCCTCTGTCACCGTTCCTGTCTCCAGCGACGAGGGCAGCGTCAGTGTTTCTGCCTCTGTTTCCGGCAGTACCGCAACCATAACCGTTACGGATAAGCAGCTTGCGGAAATTGCCAGCAACACAGCCAGCACCGGCACGGTCACTGTGGATCTGTCCGCCCTTGAGAATGTAAACAGCGCCAAGATTCCTGCCAATATAATCACTGCCTCAAATACTGCCACCGGCTCCGAGGGCTTAGAAATTATCCTTCCCACCGGTACAGTGAAACTGGACAAAACAGCTTTGTCCAGCATTGCTTATTCCAACGAGGATATCACGGTCTTTGTAGAAACCGTTAAGACATCCACACTGACTAACGCCCAAAAGGAAGCATTGGGCGACATGATTGATACCGCCGTTGTGATGGACATAAATATTCTTCTGAATGGCTCTAAGGTGACGAGCTTTAACGGCGGCAAACTCACCGTGTCCTTCCCCTATACACCCAAGAACGGCGAGGATACTTCCAAGCTGACCGTCTGGTACGTCAAGGACGATGGAACTATTGAAAAGATGGGCGGACACTACGATTCAGCGAACAAGCTCTTTGTGTTTGAGACCATACACCTTTCCAAGTATGTGCTGGTTTCCGACACAAGAGTAAATCCCTTTATTGACATAAGCGCAGATGCGTATTACTATGACGCAGTTCTGTGGGCAGTAAGCAAGGGCGTTACCTCTGGAACGAGTGCAACCACGTTTGCACCGAATGACATCTGCACACGCGCCCAGGCAGTAACCTTCCTGTGGCGTGCCATGGGTAGCCCTGAACCGACTGCCACAGTCAATCCATTCACCGATGTGAACTCGGGCGCTTACTACTACAAAGCAGTCCTGTGGGCCGTGGAAAAGGGTATCACCGTTGGCACCAGTGCCACGACTTTTAGTCCCGATGCAACCGTTTCCCGTGCGCAGGCCGCAACCTTCCTCTGGAGAGCAGCCGGCGAGCCTGTGGCGACCACGGAAAGCACCTTCACCGATGTTCCAACCGATGCTTATTATGCCGCTGCAGTCCTGTGGGCGGCTGAAAAGGGCATCACCAGCGGTACCACTGCTACGACCTTTGCCCCCGCAAATGATTGCACACGTGGCCAGATTATTACATTTTTGTATCGTTATCTCGTCAAGTAATATGTCCCAAGTTGGGGCATATCAAATTAAAACTAACGCATAACAGCAAGGGAGAGTTTCGTTGAAACCCTCCCTTGCTTCGTTTTTCAGGGGCTATACCCATGATAAAAATTATATTTGTTCCACTTAAATGTGTTCAAACTGGGACGTGTTGCCCCTCTGCAAAAGTAAGATTACGAGCAAGATCAGGCGGCCTTACAGAAAAGAGCAGATTCATTTTGATATTCACTTTAATTTTATCGTGAAAACTCCCATGTCCCACGCAAAGTAGAAAAAAGAAACGGCGTGATATGCCATAGCACATCACGCCGTTTCTCTCAGCATTGAGCATCCTTATGAATACCCGACTTTGGAAAAAGGTTTCTTTATGTATTACTACTTTTCTAAAGCAATTCCAGCAAAGCGGACGGATTCTCCATTTTCCGAGGGGGTAAAACCGCCTTCAATGTTTTTGAAAATTATTGCGCCGCCGCCCGCAAGGTTTTTTGTATCTAACTCACCGTCAGCATTTCTATAAAAATGCACGGGTAGGTTTTGGACGTTTTCGTTTTTGTTAAAGCTGTAGATTCCACTATCCTCGTTTGCAATAAGCGCAACTCTGAAGTTAAACATAAACTCTGAAAAATCAGTTACAGGGTAGCCAATTGACTTAAGGGCATTTTCTATTGCACGGTGGTCGCTGTCGTTACTTTCCACGATTGTGCGGAATAGCTGGAACCCGCCGCCCTCAAGGTCCTTGGTCTGCTCGTATAAATAAAGCGAGAAGAAGTTTACAAGGGCATAATCCTCCATCATACCTTGGAACTGCATGGGTGATCTGCCGTTTGCAACTACAGAATTGCCGTCCTTTGCATAGAATCCCAGTATATCATCGGCCATGGCACCCTTGTACATGGTTTCGGAAAATGTGGTAAAGCTTTCTTGAATCCAACTTTCCAGCACCTCAGTTTTGCCGGGTATCAGTTTTCGCGCAGAAAAATTTACATAATGTGTTACCTCGTGGGCGATTGTCTGCATTGCCAGTGTCCAGTTCTCTTCTGCAAGCTCATTACTATCGTTGAATATGGTGGGCCAAATATCAATTACCATCATGTCCATTTCGGTTCCGTTTCCACCCTCCTCGGCAGTAGCGGAGTCCTCGGGCGGGTTGCAGTAGCCCTGCAGAAAATAATTTTCGTAGATTTCATAGTTATAGTAGTCTACGAAATCTGCGCACATAAGCGCAAACTTGCCGTCCTTATCCACGTCGTATAGCGGACCATAGGTATCTACTATCAGAGGATAGATTTTCTTGTCAAACTCATCACCAATACGTTTTGCTGTTTCCTCGTCAAGGGAAACTTTAATGTCGGGGCGATTATGTATTTGGCTTGTCTGACCCCAAACGGTGCAGTATTCTCCGGAATATACAAGCTGTACTTCCACATCCAAGCGTTCGTTGTTATCATAGTCAGCAAACGCAGGGTCGCCAAAGCTCTGCATCATCCGCTTATAGAAATCCATGGTTTTTATGGTTTTCTTTTCACCCAGCTCATAGGTGTTTTCAATATTCTCACCGCCGACAACTTGCAAGTTTTTATCAATATTCATGCCTGTGGATGATGGCTTGCCTATGGCGATTCCTTCGGTTTTCTTAAGGCTCTCGGCAACGGAATAGTCGCCGTTATCTGATGGCAAAATACCAACGGCAGCTAAATCGTCAACATTGACCGAAGTGTTGACAGCGATAATTACATCGCCATCCAGGGGGCCTTCGGTATCTACACGAGAAGTAGACGGGGCGACATCCTCGTTTTGTATATCAGGTGGCACATCGGTGTTTGTTGGAGCGGGACCCTTTGATGTACATGCAGTCATAAGCAGCATAAGTGCAAGCATTAAGGCTGTCAATTTTGTGATTCTTTTCATAAGCATTCTCCTTTTTACTTTATTTGGCGTCCGGCCACTTTTTCTTGTCAAGAACTGTGCTTGGATATATAATTAAAAGAAAATGCGGCAATGGACGCTTTTTATACAAGGAGCATAGCAATTAAACCTATAATTTGCTATGAACCGGGAGATTGAATTTACTGAACCCAGGGTTTATTTGCTGTGTAGGGAGAATATAATGAAAGAATTACTTTTTTTTATGAGCATTCTTGCGCTTGGAGTTTACATAATAACTATTTGCTATGCAAGTGTTGCCTATTGTAACAGGAAAAATGAGCTTAAATTGAAATTCATAGTTCTTACTTCAATTTTTGTCATTGAAAACATAGTAATCTATGTTTATTCATACCTGTCCTCTGTGTTCGGATACTCATCGGAAATAGTTTACATAATATACTTCTTTATAAATTCCTTGTACATTGCGTTAATCCGATTGATTACCCGGGATATAACGGGAAGCGAAATCACAAATTGGGAATTGGTTTTATACGGAGTTTTTGTGGTGCTGCAAATTGCATTTTTGGTTTTGCGGAATATAGCATTTTTCTTCACGGCAAGCTCTGTCATGTTTCTTGTTATCTCGGTGGAAACCCTTTTCGCGGTTAAAAAAAATAAAACTGACAGCAGGCAAATGGAGCTTCTTATTATCAGCTCCATAGTATTCGGCGTACTGGTTGTTTTGGAGGATAAGTATCTGCCAAAATATGTTGCAGCATTCTATGATATGATGCCCAATACTTACATAAACAGCTTCAGCTTAAACGCACTTGCAGTAATTCACTGTCTTTTTATTATCCGATATTGTCGTAAAAGCATTGCGGAAAGTAGTAGGAAGAAAAGTGAGCCTGCAATAAACATACAGGAGCAGGCCAGGCAAATCATAGACAAATATAACCTTACCAATAGGGAACAGGATATCGTAAAGCTGCTTTTAAAGGAAAAGACAAACAAGGAGATTGCAGAGGAGCTGTATATTAGCGTGGGCACTGTAAAGTCTCATACCCACAACATTTTCACAAAATGTGAGGTATCCTCCAAAAAGGAGCTTTATTCTTTGTACAAATGATTAGGTTTGCATATACTTCCCATATATTGCAAAAATTTACCAAATATAATATAATTGATTAAATATATGCGGATTTTAACAAGAAAATGGGTATCGGAGGCAAAATCGATGGAAAAATTTGAAAAGCAGAAGGAAAAGCTTTTAAAAGAACTGGAAAAAGAAATCACCAATGACAAAAAGCAGATTAAAGAGCTGGAAGAAAAAGTCAAGGATGAAATGTTCTTAAAGTCAACGGTGAACGGCGGGGCTTTTTCCAACATGGCAAGAAATGCCTGTGACAAACGTGCAAATGCTGCGACGGGGCAAAAACTCAGGATTAAAGAGCGCCTCGACTGGGAAGAGGAAATGGTATCAAAATATAAATAGAAGCTTTATATAAAAATGCTTAGTGGAGGATAGGATGAAGAAAGAAAAAATTAAGGCAAACATGGGAGCAGTTTGGACAGCACTTATTGCCTTTGGACTTATGTTTGTTGTGGGGCAAATTCCAATTCCCGGATTTAACAGAATCATTAGTATGATTATCGGTGCCCTAAAATATGCGGTTTGCTTTGCGGGGGCTTTTTATATATATGCAAGTCTTATAAAAAAGCAAAAAATTGCCAAAAAAGCAGTGATCATTCACGCAATAATTGCGGGAGTATCAATTAGGCTGCTTTTTGACATTTTCATGCGTACAATATATGGCATTTATGGAGTTCCCAATGAAATTGCAGTTACATTTTCTATGTATGTCGTTGAAATTATCGTGTATGCACTCGTTGCCATGCATCTTTTTAATAAGGAGAAGGCTGCGGGGGGAAGCGTGGGCGGAGTTTTGAACCAAGAAAAGACGGCGCTTGCCCAAACCAAGAAAATCGGCGAAACAATGCTGGACAGGTTTTATGTGGAATGCACGCTGTCTCTTTGCAACGACTTTTCTCTTGAAAAAAATGTGGCGAAAGCCCAGCTCCTTGCAGATAAGTATAAGCTTAAATACCTTGAAGGGGTTGAAGCGCTGTATGAGGCTGCGGAAAAAGCCCACGAGGCGATATACGAAAGTGTCAAAGAGGAAAAGCGCATAAAGGCGGAAAACGCTCAAAAGCAGGAGTACATAGAGCTAAACCGCTATGCAAAGTACTACGGACGGGATAAAAAAATTGCAATTCTTACTGACAAAATGAATGCGCTTTTAAACAAAGCCAATAATCTTAATGCAGGTGCAGACATGTTGGCAAGAAGCACGCAGCAGCAGGAAACAAGCTGGGCGATAATGGGCGGCATAGCCGACGGAATCGCAGGACCGGGCGCAGGAGTGGCCACGGCGTTGAATGTGCAGGCCAAAAATGCGCAGATTCGTGCACAAAATCAGGCAAATATGACAGCGGTTATGCCGGCTTATATGTCCATCAGCAGCAGTGCGGCAGAAAATAGAAAGAATGCGGAGCGCATTAAGAAGGACATTGATCTGGTCAAGGAAAAGCTAATTGGAAATCAGATGGCCGATGAAATTTTTGCAGGCCTTAAGATAAGCGCAGAGCCCGTCAAAATCCTCAGTGGCGGCGCATATAAGGTCAGTGCCACCGTTGAAGCAGAAAATGATTTTCTTATTTTCGGGGATGTTCCCGCCGTGGCCGACGGTACGCTCATTGCCCATGTATTAGACGATGGACAGGAGATTGGCACGTCCTACATGGTTCTGCCTTTTAACGGCGTGGAGGGTACGGTCACGGTTGCCGGAATGGGACTTTCCGGTGCAGAAAAGGGTAAGGAATATACCGTTACATTTTCCCCATATAAGCTTTGGCTTATGGAAAAATAAATTGTAAATCTCAATATAGAATACCAAAAGCCGAGAGTATTAATAAAAATTAAACTCTCGGCTTTTTCATGCCATTTTGTGTTTCATATTCCGCTTGCGGTGTAAATTCGCTTATTATATCTAAAATAATAAGCAATTTTACACGGTTGTCTATATTCCCATACATGGTATAATTGTATTTACAGTTATTATACTTAATTTAAGTCGTTTTTCTCGCTGGTTAAATTGTTTGTACAAGGAGAATTCCCATGAGCACAAAGGTTGAGCTTTGCTATGAGGCTATTGACGCCCTTCTCAGATACGGCATCGAAACAGAACTTATTGACGCTTGCGACGAAATGTATATGCGCAATAGGCTTTTGCATGTAATGGAACTTGATAATTATGAGCAATGCGGAAGGGGAGTGATGCCTCTTAATGCGGCGCTTACCATCCTTTGCGACTACGCTGTAGAAAGCGGAAAAATTCAAGACACCGTGAACGCAAGGGATATTTTTGACACGGAGCTAATGGGTGAGCTTACGCCCCGTCCATCTGAATTTAAGCGGCGCTTTGACGCTCTTTATGCCGAAAATCCCAAGGTCGCAACAGACTTTTTCTATAAGCTTAGTCGTGACTGCAATTATATTCGCATGGACCGTATTGTGAAGGATCTTAATTGGACGACTAAAACGGACTATGGCGAGCTTGAAATCAGCATTAACCTTTCAAAGCCTGAAAAAGACCCTAGAGACATTGCGGCGGCAAAACTTAAAAAGGCAGGGGGCTATCCAAAGTGCCTGCTGTGCATGGAAAACGAGGGATATGCAGGCCATGCCGGGCATCCGGCACGGCAGAACCTTAGAATTTTGCCAATTGACATTTGCGGTGAGGAATGGGGTTTTCAGTACAGCCCCTATGTTTACTATAACGAGCACTGCATCGTTATGAATAAAAAGCACATTCCCATGGTCATTGATGACAAGGTTTTTTATAAGCTGTTTGCTTTTGTGGATAGGTTTCCCCACTATTTTGTTGGCTCTAATGCGGATTTGCCCATTGTTGGCGGAAGCATTTTAAGTCATGAGCACTTTCAAGGCGGCTGTCATGAATTTCCCATGGCAAGGGCGGAGGCGGATTGCTGCTTCACTATAGGCGGCTTTGAGGATGTGGATTGCAGCATTCTAAACTATCCCATGAGCGTTATTCGTATTAGCGGCAATGAAAGTAAGCGCCTTTGCTTACTGGCAGATAAAATACTTCGGGCGTGGCGCAGTTATACTGATGAATCAGCAGTTATATTTGCCGAGACTGAGGGTGAGGCGCATAACACCATTACGCCCATTGCAAGGCGGCATAATGGGCGCTATGAGCTTGATTTGGTATTGCGCAATAACCTCACAACGGCGGAGCATCCCATGGGACTTTATCATCCTCATGAGGAGCTGCATCATATAAAAAAGGAAAATATAGGACTTATTGAGGTCATGGGCCTTGCCATCCTACCGGGACGGCTTAAAGCCGAGATGCAGGAATTAAAGGAGGCCATACTTCACGCAGACGACCTTCGAGAGAGAGAATCCACGGCAAAGCACGCCGACTGGGCGGAAGAATTTTTGTCCCGCAGAAACGACTGGTGCGCTGAAAAGGCCGATGAAATAATAAAAGAGGAAATTGGGCTGGTCTTTGCAACGGTCTTGGAGTGCGCCGGCGTATATAAACGTAATGAGGACGGACGTGCGGCCTTCATGCGCTTTATTGCTTCCTTGGGCTGAGCGGCTCTAATCTATTTTTGGAATCTCGTGAATTATATGTGAAAAGCGAGGGAAAATAAAGACATCCCCGGCACAATCACATTGAAAAGGAATGATAATTCATGAGTCCAAAGAATAAAAGAACTAACTTCAGCGATGATGGTTTTCTCAATGACGAGTATATGAATTCTGTGGCAATGAGCAACGAAATGACAGGTGCCATGCCGGTTGTAGACCCAGAGGACGATGCGGTGGAGATTTATGAGCAGGTCTACAACGAATTCTATGGAATGCCCATTGGAAACAAAAAGG
>CAZJYY010000002.1:0-87557 GCA_964550315.1 uncultured Oscillospiraceae bacterium
CGGCAAAGCCCAAAAAGCTAAAGCTGTCCTTCAATGAGCAGCGTGAATTTGAAACGATTGACGGTGACATTGCCGCGCTTGAAACCCATATTGCGCAGTGCAAAAAGGAATCTGAGCTGGCGGCAAGCGACTATGTAAGGCTAATTGAACTGGATGAAAAGTTAGAGGAGCTTAATGCGGAATTGGAGGAAAAAACCGAACGCTGGGTATATCTAAATGAGCTTGCGGAACAGATCAGTGCCCAAGGAAAATAAAATTTGGCGATAATCATCCTCGCTAAAAATCCAAAAAAATGGGTGGCAGATTCTCAAACACGCAAAGGTATCAACCACAACGAATATATATTCCTGCGTCATCAAACGGGCTTAAGAGCGAGCGGGAAGGTGCATTGCAGATGTGGTGCTAAGGAAAAGAGCATAAAAAAAGAGCGGGTATAATCCGAAATTGGAAAATATCCGCTCATATTTTTTAGGTTGTGCGCCAAATGTGCACTAAATCGTTATTTTAGAGACGTTTGAAGAACATGACAAAGCCCTGTAACCGTTGAGATTACAGGGTTTTTTGTGGTTGCGGAGATAGGATTTGAACCTATGACCTTCGGGTTATGAGTTGCTGAAAACACCGCAAACCCTTGGTATATAAGGCTTTCAAGGCCTTTATAGTCAGCTTTTTTGGCAAAAACCCGAAGGTCAAGTCCATTGTTTACGCTGCTTCCGTCACGGTTTTTCCTGTTATGGGTCAGAATATGGGTCAATGGGGCATGTTCGCATTTCGAGATAATATAACCGGTTTGCAAACCAATTCAAAACTTGAGCCACTGTAAACAAAGAATACACCAGTATATTGCACCCTCAAAATCGGCGATAAGGTAGAATAAAATGCGCAAGATAAGGCGTGTGGGTAAATATAAAACAAAACATGTGGGGAACTGTTTTAGAACATAATGAAAACGATACACTAAACGTAATGTAATTGGTAAAGTTGCTTTGAATTTTGGCTTGAAATTAATAGCAATGCACAAAAATTATATTTAATATGGACAACCCTTATAAATACTACTATAATGACCAACATAGGCGATCAACGAAGCTGAAATTATATTGAGGCTACACCAAATCGCTATTTTTATTATCACTTTATGAAACCGGTTAACAAAACAAAGAAAGAGGTAATGTAATATGCAATTCAACAACAGAGAAGACATTATTCAAATGACCCCGCTATGGAAAGGTGAAAGATTTCCTGATGGCAGACCCAAGGTGGCGGACAGTGTTCTTGAAAGACTACGCAACATGAGCATTGAAGAGGTGTGGCGTTTAGCGTGGATACGCCTCAACAATTACCAATTTCAGGGAGAATTTAAATCCACACACACCACAGAGAAACCAACTGTTGGCCGTGCTGTTACCGCAACTTTTGTCCCTATAAGAGAAGATCTTGAAATTGCTATGTGCCGACAGGCTAAAGAACAAGGCATGAAGGGTATGTATAATCAATGGGTGGTTGATAGTCTCGTTGAGGACGACGTTTTTGTGGCTGACTTGTTTGATAAAACTGAGTATGGTACCCTTGTCGGCGGAAACTTGGCTACGGTTATTAAGAGAAAAACAAAGCGCGGTGGAGCTGTTGTTTGGGGAAGCATTCGAGACGTACAGCAAATTCGCGATATCGATGGAATTAATATTTTTTATAGAGGATTCCATCCATCCCCGATCAGGGATATTTGCTTGAGCGGGTTTAATGCGCCGTGCAGGATTGGCCAATCAACATGCTTGCCCGGTGACGTGGTTTATGCATGCGAATGCGGAGTTTGCTTTATTCCGCCACATCTTGCTGAAGAAGTGGCAGATGATGCCGAAAAAGTACATGTACGTGATATTTTCGGTTTTCAAAGAATCCATGAGGGTAAATACACCGCAACTGCAATAGATGAATTCCCTTGGCAAATGGATATTTTTGAGGACTTTATGGAATGGATGAAGACCGATGAAAAAGCGGAGCCGTATAGACATCTTAACTGGGATAAAGAACGCCAGTTTATTGTTGACAGAATAGATCTTGAGCACGAGAGATATAACCTGGATTCCTGCCGTAAGGATCTAAAGGATGTATAATTACTCGTTATGAGAGACGTGTAAGGATAGTGGGCGCCTTCTTCGAGCTTGTTATAAGGTGTCCCTGTGGCAATCGCCATCCCCCAGAGCAGCTTGCGTTTTTGTGCATGTGCGTGTTCATTCTACTTATAATAAGGCAAGATTATGCTGCAACCTTTGATAACATGCCGCACGGTCATAGAACCATAAATATAATTACTTTTAGGGGTTTCTTGACAATCCGCAGGTGGTACGATATTCTTTAGCGAAAGGGGGGGATTATTTGGATAATATGGGGGGGAGACCCACTATCTCTGATATTGCTCTTGCGGCTGGCGTTTCAAAAACGACGGTATCGAGGTATATCAACGGACGAGAAGATTTGATGAGCGAAAAAACGCGGGAGCGAATAAAGGCTGTAATTGAGGTTTCCAATTATAAGCCGAGTGATGTAGCCAGAAGCCTAAAGATGAAACGCACAAACCTTATTGGGGTGGTTGTGTCGGATATGTCCTCGCCGTTCTCGTCGGCACTTGTTATTGGTATAGGTGAGTATCTCACCGAGCGTGGATACACGCCTCTTTTTGTGCACTGTGATGATAGCATAGAAAGGGAAGTCGAACTAATAAACATGCTGTTGGCAAAGGGCGTTGCGGGGCTTCTGGTGAACACAACCTCGCGGGAGAACAATAATCTAATTCGCATAGCTTGCCAAGGTATTCCTGTTGTTTTGTGCGACAGATATATTGACGACTACAGGTTCAATATTGTTACCGTTGAGCACGATAGTGCTATTTTTGAACTTGTAAGCCATCTCAAGAACCAAGGTTACACAAGGCCGGTGCTATTTACACAACAGTGGGACAAGAACTCTTCGAGGTTAAGACGGAAGAATGCGTTTGTATCTGCTGTAAAAAAGCTGTACGATTATGATCCCCAAGATGATATTTATGTTATCAGCCGAAAAAGGGGGATAACCGCGACTATGCAGTTGGAGGTTTTGTTAGGACGATTAAAGGAAGGCGATATCCCTGCTGTTATTGGAACTAACAGCGTTACGACCGTAAGAACATACAAGGCGATAAAAAGTCGAGAACTGAAGATTCCTGAAGAAATTGGAATTTGCGGGCCGGAGGACTGGAACTGGCAAAGTGAAATGAATTGGCCGATGATTGTTGATCCGCCTATTACTACGTTGTTTGTTCCTACCGGCGATTTGGGGATGCGGTCTGCAAAATTATTGGTTGATGTTATTGAAAAGAGAGTTACGAAACCAGAAGAGATTATGCTGCCGTGTGAATTAAAAATCAGAAAATCAACCAGTCGTAAGCCGTAAATTTGCACATATGTCGTTGTGCTTTTTAGGGTAATGCTTAAGCTAAAGATTGGTGCCGGTTTCGTTTCCGCGTCGAAGGAAGGCTAAAGGTATGATGAAAAAAAGCACACTGCTAATTGGCGAGCCCATGGGACTATTTATAGCAAAAAGTAAGGGGAAGTTAGAGGAAATAGATGAGTTCTCTCTAACAACCTGTGGTGCGGAGTTTAATGTCGCTGTTGGCATGAAAAGATTGGGACATGACGTGTCATATATGACCAAGTTAGGCGATGATCCCTTTGGAAGAAAAATAGTAAATATGATGAACAAGACGGGCATATCCACTGATATGATTATTTACTCTACAACAAATCCAACGGGATTTATGTTTAAATCAATGGTTTCCGAGGGGGACCCCAGTATTTTTTATTTTAGAAAAGGGAGTGCCGCATCTACGCTTTGCGGCAAGGATGTCGAATACCTTGATTATTCAAACTATGATATTATACATATGACAGGTATCACGCCGGCACTGTCAGACTCCACAAAAGAAGCCACAGATACCCTTTTGAGGATGGCTAGGGAAAACGGGATTACGTTTTCATTTGATCCCAATCTCCGTCCGCAGCTTTGGCCAAGCAAAGAAGCGATGGCGAACTATATGAACGAAATGGCCTGCAAAGCAGATATATTTCTTCCGGGTATAAACGAGGCGAAAATAATTTTGGGCGAAGATAGCCCGGAAAAAATTGCAGAATACTATCTCGAAAGAGGCACGAAAACTGTAATTGTAAAGCTTGGTGCCGAGGGGGCGTATTTTGCTACTGCTCATGAGAACGGCTATGTTCAGGGCTATGATGTGGAAACAATTGTGGATACAGTAGGGGCTGGAGACGGCTTCGCGGCAGGTGTGCTTACTGGGCTGAGGGAGAACCTTCCGCTTAGGGAGGCGGTAAGGCGCGGCTGTGCAATTGGAGCGATACAGATTATGAGTAAGGGCGATAATGATGGGCTTCCAACAACGAAGGAACTTAGCAAATTTATGCAGGGAGAGCCCGATTGGAGGTAACCATGGACAGTATTGAAAGCGTAATTTACGGGACGGGTATTGTCCCTGTGGTTGTGCTGAATAACGCACAAAGCGCTGTTGCCCTCGCAACGGCGTTTCTTGAAAACAGCATAAATGTTATGGAGATAACATTTAGGACAAAGGCGGCGATAGACGCTGTAAGAATAATTGCAGAAACGGTTCCTGGCATGGTTGTTGGAGCCGGTACAATACTCAATATAGAGATGGCTGAGGCCGCAATGGATGCCGGAGCTAAGTTTATTGTGTGCCCAGGATATGATGACGCAGTTGTGCGGTGCTGCCGCAGAAGAAAGGTTCCGGTTTTTCCGGGAGTGAGTACTGCATCGGAAATTCAGAAGGCGATTGGTGAAGGCTTGGATACCCTTAAATTTTTTCCGGCAGAGCAGTCGGGCGGCATCGGTATATTGAAATCGTTTAATTCTCCGTTTAAAGCAGTACGTTTTATGCCGACGGGTGGAATCAATGATAGCAACATTGACGAATACTGCAAGCTTGAAAATGTAATTGCTTGCGGCGGGAGTTGGATTTGCCCTCCTAAGCTTATTGATGAAGGCCGGTTTGGGGAAATTTCGGCCCTCTGCAGGGAGGCTGTTGCAAAGGTTCATGGTTTTACCCTTTGCCACATAGGCATTAACTCAAATGATGTGGTGAACGCAGGTAATATAGCAAAACAGTACAGCTCTATGTTGCGTATGCCAATTAAAGAAACGGGGAATTCTTTGTTTGTTGGGGATGCTCTGGAAATAATGAAGGTTCCCTTCCTTGGAGAAAATGGACATATTGCAATTGGTGTAAACAACATTAAACGCTCAATAAAATATTTCGAACTACAGGGATATGAATTTACAGATGTGGGGTATGTGGATGGTGCCTGCGCGTATTTCAAGGAACTCTTTGGCGGATTTGCCGTACATCTCAAGCAATTGTAAATAACGCCTGGTGGTTTATGCAACCGATAAACATATGAAAAACGAAAGATGAAACAACTGTGCATATTGCTAAATGGGGTACTATTGAGTTGTGTAAAATAGAGGAAAGGAAAAATATTATTTACTTTTCGCATTTTTGGCATTATAATCGTAAGCGTAGTCGGTGTATAGCTTTGGAATGTTGCTACCCTTTGCAAATCCAGAATAATCCGGGTTTTTTATTTACTAATTTATGAAACCGATAAACAAAGGGCGCGATTTTTACCGCTTGCTATATCCCCAAAGATAAAGAATAAATGGAGGAAAAAGAAATGGCAAAAAAACTACTTGCACTTGCACTCGCATTGGTAATGGTCTTTTCACTTGCTGCTTGCGGCTCCCCCGCAGAGCCAAACCCTTCAGAAACTCCCCAGGCTAACGATACCGAAAAGCCCGCAGACGTTATTGTCCTAAAATTTAGTGACGTGCACGGACCAACGGCAACTAACCACCTTGCTCTTCAGGCGATGGCCGAGGAAGTCAAGAGCCAAACAAACGGCGCCATTGAAATTGAAGTCTACCCTAGTTCCCAGCTTGGAGACGTCAAAGCCTCCATGGAAGCTGTTCAGATGAACACCCTGGATATGGCTATTTCAAACCAGGCCATGATGGGATCTGTCATTCCTGAATTTGGAGTTGTAGGGGCTCCTTTTATGTTTGAGAGTGATGAGCATATCAAGAATGCCATGAATGGTGAACTTGGTGATACCTTGGCTGAGATGTCTGCAAAGAAACATATGAACATTGTTGGCTATCTGCTTACGGGCTTTAGGCATGTTTTTTCTACAAAGCCTATTGAGACCCCAGAGGACTTCAAAAATATAAAGATTCGAACCATGGAGAACCCGGTGGATGTGGGTATTTTCAATTCCATTGGTGCAATTGCTACCCCAATGGCATACAGCGAGCTATTTACTGCACTACAGCAGGGTACCGTTGATGCCGGTGAGAACGCTATTAGTAACTTCTACAGTGATAAGTTTTATGAAGTGGCAAAGAACCTAACGCTAACTGGACACACCTACAATGTATCTCCAATTATTATCTCCGACTCTGCACTTGAAAAAATTCCGGAAGAACTTAAGGAAACATTCCTCAAGGCATGCGCCGATGGTATTGAAAAAGGCCGCCAGCTGTGCATGAGCGATAACGAAGCCGCAATTTCCAAGCTTGAAGAAGCAGGTGTTACAATTTATGAAATTGATCGTGATGCCCTCAAGGAAAAAACGCTCTCCGTATACGAGGATAACCCCGACAGAATACCCGCAGAGCTGGTAGAAATGGTTGAAGCTGCAAAGTAGTCTTCAAATTCGCTAAAGAAAGGCGAGTAATGCTTGTGAGAACTGTAAGAATACTTGATAAAATTGAACGTGCCATAATTGTAATTCTATTTGTGGTGATGGTTTTGAGTGTGTTCTCGCAGGTGGTAAACCGCAACCTCCTCAAACTTAATATTAGCTGGTTTGAGGAGGTTGCAAGAGGATGCATGGTGTATGTTCTCATGTTTGCCACAGAAATTGGATTGCGAGATCATTCACAGATTAATATTGACTCCGTAGTAAGGCGACTGCCGACAAAAGCGGCGTCTTTCTTTGAGCACGTTTCGTCGCTTGCAATAATTGTTTTTACGGGGTTAGTGGGATATACGTCCATTGAACTGATAAAAACACAATATGAGGTGGGAGCTATTACCCCGGCACTGGGCATTTCCACTTGTGTTTTCCAGCTTTCTGTGACCATCGGCTGCGTTTTCATAGTTTTCACGCAGGTGATATACCTTGTTAATTCGCTACTAAAAAGGAAAATAGAAAAAAAGGAGGCTGAAGCAGAATGACGGCTTATTTGCTTTTCGGGACATTTGTTATTGCCCTTATTATTGGAATACCTGTGTCGATTTCGCTTGGCCTCTCCACTGTTATTTGCTTTTTGGTTAATGACATTCCACTGGTAACCATAAGTCAGAAGCTATTCAGCGGCATGGACTCTGCTCCGCTCATGGCAATCCCGCTTTTTATACTGGCGGGAAATGTAATGACTGCCGGGGGGATTTCAAAGAAAATTGTTGAATTTGTAAACAGTATTACCGGAAACATCCGCGGTTCGCTTGCGTACACAGCAATTTTGGCTTGCGCTATTTTTGCTGCTCTGTCGGGCTCCGGACCTGCCACGGTAGTTGCTATTGGCTCAATGCTGTACCCGTCTATGAAGGAAATGGGGTATCCCCCAAAGACATCTGCTGGACTTTTGGCTGTTGCCGGAGGACTTGGCCCGGTAATTCCCCCCAGCATAATCATGATAGTTTACTGTACACTTACGGGTGCTTCCGTGACGAAACTGTTTTCTGCAGGAATATTTTGGGGAGTTATAACGGTTGTGGTTTTTGCTACAATTGTTGCAATAATGGCAAAAAAATACAAATGGCCAAAGGCACAGCAGAAGAAGCGTACGTTTAAGGAATTTATGTGTCTATTTTTCCGAACACTTCCTGCACTTCTGGTTCCGATTATAATTCTAGGCGGAATATATAGCGGAAAATTTACGCCGACCGAGTCTGCTGGCGTTGCGGTTGTAGTTGCGTTTTTGATTGGTGTGTTTGTGTATAGGGAGCTTAAACTTAAGGACTTGCCGAAAATCCTTGTTGACTCCGCAAAGGGAAGCGCAGTCATTATGTTTATTATTGCATGTGCCTCGGCATTCTCATATCTTTTCTCATATGCGGGATTGTCAAAAGGTATAAGCGATTTTGTTATAGGAGCAAATATGAGCCCTGTCGTATTTATGATGTTCTGCTTTGCTCTTCTTGTGGTTTTTGGGATGTTTATGGACGGAACGTCTATAGCGGTCCTCCTTGTTCCCTTGCTTTTACCTGTTGTGCAGGCGCTAAAAATAGATCTTATACACTTTGGTATTATGTTTTGCATACTGAATTCGCTTGGCTGCTGCACTCCGCCTGTAGCCGTAAATATATTTGGAATGTCCAACATATCAAAATTAAATGTTGAAGAAGTGTCAAAAGGTGAGATGCCATTCTTCATTGCGAATCTGGTAATTGTTATTTTAATTATTCTGCTGCCTCAGATTACTACATGGGTGGCAAACTGGTAGTACGCCGCAAGTTGTTAAAAAATGAAAAACACTTTGCACACATGAAAGGCTGTTAACATGAAAAAAGAAGATATGATAAAATGGAATGCAAGGACTACAGATGAGCCCGGACTCCAGAAAGCGGTCTCCCCTGATATACAAGAGTGTGAGTATACACATATTGATCGATTGAATCTTAAGGCGGGAGAACAGTACACGTTGACAAGTGGCGAGTATGAGATGTTTGCTGCACTTATATCCGGTAGTGGACATGCAAAAGTGGAGGGAGTTTTTGACGAAGAGCTTAACAAACTCGACGCTTGCTACCTTGCTGGCGATACCGATTGCAAGCTTACTGCCAAAGAGGATTGCAGCTTCTATATTGCGTATGCAAAATATGAGGGGATAGGTAAATCTGTACATATTAAGTTTAATAAAGATGTTGAGTTAGGACGTTTTAAGGAAATTCATGGGGAGGGCGTGTTTAGACGTGAAGTAATTCTTATGCTTGATGAAAAGACAGCTGCAAGCAGAATGATGTGCGGATATACCTTTGGCGCAGATGCCGGGTGGACAAGTTGGCCCCCTCATGAGCACGCAGACACTTTAGAAGAAACCTATTGCTACTTTGACATGCCGGCACCACAACTCGGCTTTCAACTTACCTATCTTGAGGAAAGTGGCCTTTGTGACTGCGTTGCTCATCCCGTTAGAGATGGAAATATGGTTGTATTTCCCAGCGGATACCATCCAACGGTGTCTACCCCAGGAACCAAAAATAATTATCTATGGGTTCTTGTGGCACTTGATCCTAAGTACAGAAAATTTGGAGTGTATAATAAGGATAAGAATTACGACAAATAAGGTGGCGACTTAAATAAATTATGACTAAGGATTTGAATGATAAATTTGACTTGGCGGGGAAAAAGGCAATTGTTACCGGCGTTGGTGCAATTGAAGGTATAGGCCGATATATGGCCGAGGGCCTTTGCGAGGCAGGAGCAGAAGTTGTCCTTGTCAATCGCTCGGATAGGATGTTTCAAATTAAAAAAATCCTTCAAGAAAAAGGATACAACGTTCATGGGCTCACTGCTGACTTATCGGATCGGGAACAGCTAAAAAAAGCGTTTTTAGATTGTATGGATATGTTAGGCGGGAGAATTGATATTCTTGTAAACTGCGCAGGAGTTCAGCGTAGAATGCCGAGTGTCGATTTTGCTGAAAAAGATTGGGATGATGTTCTATCCCTAAACTTAGATGCAGTCTTTTTTATGAGTCAATTGGCTGCCCGTGAAATGATGAAACAAAAGAAGGGCAAAATTATTAATGTAGCATCTATGCTCAGCTATTTTGGCGGCTATTGTGTTCCGGCATATACTGCCAGCAAGACTGCTGTAATGGGATTAACCAGAGCACTTACCAACGAATGGATGCAGCATGGTATAAATGTGAATGCGGTTGCACCCGGTTATATAGCCACCGATATGGCCAGACCACTTATGGAAGATCCCGTAAGGAATCAGGAAATAATTGATCGTATCCCGGCCAAGGTTTGGGGAGACCCCCAGGTATTCAAGGGGATAACTGTATTTCTGGCATCTGCCGCATCTGATTATATCAGTGGTGCAACTATTCCGGTGGATGGAGGGTTTTTATGCAGATAAAAGAAACAACAAAAAAGCCGGTTGTCGTGTTAACCGACTATATGTATGAATCCATAAAACCATTCCAAGATGTTTATGAAAAGGCCGGTTTTGACTTCAGGGCATATCAATGCAAAACTGCAACAGAAGTAATTGAAGTTTGTAAAGATGCAGATGCGGTTATGGTTCATTTTGCCAAACTTACTAAGGAAATTATTCAAGCTCTGCCAAAGTGTAAGCTGATAGTCAGAAGCGCGGTTGGTCTTGACAACATAGACATTGCGGCGGCAACAGAATTAGGGATTCCGGTTGCAAATGTCCCCGATTATGGCATTGAAGATGTTTCAACCCACGCTATTCTACTCATGCTAGCAATTACAAAAAAACTGAGCGTATTAACCGATACGGTGAAAGAAGGCATGTGGGATTATGCCGTAACAAAGCCTGTGCACAGAGTTCAAAATCAGACCATGGGACTCTTGGGCTGCGGAGGTATCGCACGTTGTACTGCAAAGAAAGCCCAAGCGTTTGGCATGAATGTCATTGCGTATGATCCATATATTAAGCAGGAACAGGTAGACGCACTCGGAATTACACTTAAAAGTATGTATGAAGTCATATGCGAGAGTGATGTTTTGTCTGTCCATCTACCGTTGACGGCGGAAACCAGTGGGATAATAGACAAGGCTGTTTTTGAAAAAATGAAGCCAGATGCGTTCATTATCAATACCGCAAGAGGCGGAGTAATCAATGAAAAGGACCTTATTGAAGCAATTTCAAGTAAGCTTATTGCTGGAGCCGGATTAGATGTTCTTTCCGATGAGAGCATAAGTAAGGATCATCCATTGCTGAAGATGGATAACGTAATAATTACACCGCATGCAGCTTGGTATTCCGAAGAGGCCGAATATACGCTCTTGACTAGCGCGGCAGAAGAAGTAGTGAGAGGATTGAATGGTGAGCAGCTAAAGCATCCGTTTAATAGAATTCACTATGCGAAAGCGGAAAAGTAAAAAATGTGCTTTTGTAAGAAACAATAATGGACAAGAGTTTTCGAGATTTCTCAAATTTTGTAGAAACCTCTGATGTGGTGCTTATATTCAGCACCACATCAGAGGTTTTTGTCGCGGCTAAAAATGGTAGGAGAATGGGGTTGGGTCATAAACACACTCCGCGCTTTCTGGATAAGGTAGAATAAATTTCGCAAATTGAAAAAAGGATAAAAAGAGACAAGGTTTGCAGATCTCTGATAGAATGAAGTTACCACACCACCATTCTGAAAGAAGATTGCAAACCATGTCTGAGAAAATTGTACAGTATAATGAGGAAGTAATCAAGGGGCTAATCAAATTCTTTCGGAGTCTCCAAACTAATTTGCGCATAATTCTTGACACTACCGGCTTTCTTGTTTATATCTTCAAAAGCCTCTCGTATTCAACCTGCAGCAACTTCCCCTGTTCCGCCTGCTCCCGAAGCTCAACCGCATGCCGTGACCACTGCTCAAACTGGGCGGTGGTCATTTTCTTTTTCATGTATCGGGCGTAGTGCGCCTTGTACGCCCGGTTGTAGGCAAGCCATACAGGATCGGTTTTGCACTTGTCGTCGTATCGCTTCCGAGCCCCAATCTCCCGGCAGGTCTTGTCAGGCTCATCCTTAAGCGGACGCTCGCAGTAGCTGGCATACTTTCCGGCGGGAAGCAGAAAGTACTGGCCGCAGTTATCGCAGCGCTTCGGCACATGGCAGCGGCTGAGGCCTCGGAAGAAGTCTACATAGAGGAATGCTCCCAGACTGTCGAAATCGTAGGTCTCACACAGGCGCTCTGTTCCGTCCGGCAGGCGAAACACCTCATAGCTCATGCGCATGGAGCCGGAAGACACCACACGCTGCGTGTCGCTCTTATTCTGCGTCGCCTGAAGGTAGCGAGTAAAAAATTCTGCTGTCTCACTATCACTGAGAAACTTGCGCTTGCTATGGATGTACTTATCCAGCAGCTGTGTGTATGCCGTCTGCACGCGCAGCATGTCCTCCAAAAAAGTAATAAACCCGTCAAACAGTTTGCAAACCTCGTCGTTTGTCTCCTGAATTGCCAAAGCAACATCGGCGTTGGGACTTTCCAGACTGCTCCATCTGGGAGTGAAGTGGTGGGCATAAAAATGGAAATTGCCATTATCATTTTTGGCAACAAAGCCATATTCATTTACATAGTCCTCGTCCTTGTATCGCAGGTCATCAGCGCTGTAAACTCCCTTACCTTTACCCCAATAGGGGAAATATTCGTTCAGGCAGTCGAACAGTAACGGCGTATCCAAAAGGTTGGTAAGCTCAAGGCTGTTATACGGCGGAATGCACTTTGCGATGTTGCCGATGAGATATAGATAGTTCTGGGCACGCTGCACATTGCTGTCGTAGCCCTCACAGAAGTCCGCATCGCCGCCTTCTTCAAGCTGCACCTTATGCCGCAGTTTTCGCATTTCAGCAAGCGTTTTCTCCAAATCCTTTGCAGGAAAATTCAAGAGCTCGGTGAGAATTTCGTTGCTCAAATAAGACCGGCCATCAATATATACGTGTTCGTTCCTGAAATACGCTTTGAATTCAAACATGACGGACACCTCAAAAATATTTTTCAAAATAGATGATACAAATAAAGAAGTAGAGAATAGCGCTTAAATCATAGCACATCTATTTACAGACTTCAAGTAGGGTGTTATGCTTTTGGTAGACGGAAGACAGCAGGCAACTAATAATCTATTTTGGCGCAAACAAAAAACTTAGGAAAACGCTATCCCCGTCCGTCTACACAGGGAGGGAATGTTTTTTAAATCAAGGATGGTGGTGAGTGGAAGTGAACAATAAAAAGGCAGAATAGAGACGCAGCAAATGACGAACCTGGAGGTATCAATGAAGGAATCCATCTACAAATCTTATGACGAACTGCCGCTGTTTCTCAATGCACAGACGGTGGCAAAGGTGCTGGGGGTATCGCCCTCCAGCGGGTACGAGCTGATGCACGAAAAAGATTTCCCAGCGCTAAAAATTGGTAGCCGCATCGTGGTGCCTAAGGAAAAATTCATCACGTGGGTCGAGCGGAACACAGGAGGCGCCGAGTGAAGTACAAGCTCTATCCAAAGCGTGACGCAATCAAGAATTATTTCCCGCTGCCAAATGAACTGTTTATTCTTGGCCTAAACGCTGGTGAGATTTCCGTCTACTCCTACCTGCTCTATCTGGAGAATCGTAAAACATTTCAGTGCTGGCCAAGCTACAAAACCATTGGCAAAGCGGTGAAAATGAGTCAGAACACGGTGCGGAAGTATGTGCTGAGCCTTGAGGACAAGGCGCTCATCTACACCGAGCCGACGACGGTCTGCACCAAGTCCGGTGAAAATCGAAACGGCAGTCTACTCTATACCATCCGTCCCATTCAAGAGGCGCTGGATTTGTTCTACGCCCGGCAGATGGTTCGAGCGGAGGATGCCGCACAGCGAAAGCGTGCAGAACAGAAACTGGCAAATCTCGCCGGTGTCGGCCCCTGTGAGACGCTGTGTGCAATGGCTGGAGGCTGTGAGGGTAGTAATGGCACAGGAGGGGGTTGAAGGCAACGTTGAGCCGGTGTGCGCCCACCTCGTTCTTGAATACAAAGCCAAATGTTAGTGGGGAGGCATTTGAGAGGAGCGGTCTTTGGAATATGAAGATTTTGCCTTCCTGTCACAGGGCGAAATTGGGACATTACGAAGATGAGCTGCGAAGTACAGGATAAAGCAAGGTGCGGTAAACGCACCTTGCAGACACAGCGGCGGGCAGTGCCCGCCGCCTTTGCTTAGGGAAATGCGGGGTTTGGAATTGTGCAACTTTGTTTGCCAAGGTGCTGTAAAAACCCGATTTTGCTGTAAGAGGTGCTGTAAACAAGCAAAACCCAAGCGGTGTCAAGCTTTTTGAGGTGCTGCTCAAGATGCTGTGGAGTGGTTTCGAGGATTTATCAAGTGTAATTCGCTAAACCCAGCAGATAAAAAAGAGATAGCTTTATCGGCACTTCTGTGGTATGTGTCTGTGTTGCAAAGGAGTGATGTTTGTGGCGAAACGTAGAGCAAACGGCGAAGGCAACATTAGAAAAAGAGCTGACGGTCGGTGGGAAGGGCGCTATACCGCCGGCCGCGACCCGGTGACAGGTAAGCAAATTTTCAAAAATGTGCTTGCCAAAACTCAAGCAGAGTGCAAGGAGAAATTGAAGGCTGCTATTGAGAAAATTCAAGGCATAGATGTCGTGAAATCCGAGCAGTACACCGTGGGACAGTGGCTTGATGTGTGGTTTGAAAACTATGCAAAAATCAAGGTGCGACCCTCATCCCACCAGACCTACAAGGGCTACATCGAAAACCATATAAAGCCCAACATCGGCAAAATAAAGCTCAACAAGCTGTCCACGCTGGAGCTGCAAAAGCTCTACAAAAAGCTTCTTGCAGATGGGCGAGTGGACAGGGTTGAGTCGAAAAGTAAGCCAAAAGGCCTGAGCGCCAAGACTGTTCGAAACATCCATCAGGTCATTTCATCGGCGCTAGACATGGCCAGGGCGCAGAAACTAATTTCAAGTAATCCCGCCCTGGATTGCGCTCTGCCGCGGGTTGAGCAGCGGGAAATGAAAACTCTTACGGCGCAACAGCTCGGCGCATTTTTCGATGAAGCCAAAGCAAGCGGAGTGTACGAAATGTATTACTTGGAGCTTGCAACAGGCTTGCGCCGAGGCGAGATTTTAGGGCTGAAATGGCAGGACATTGACTTTGAAAACGGAATTGTTACAGTCCGACGGCAAGTTATGCGAGTGGACGGCGAGGTAGTCGAAGCCCCTCTAAAAACGAAAAACTCCTACCGAAATGTGTCCATAGGAAATGATGCCGTGGAAATATTAAAGCAGCAACAGGCAAAAACAAACTCGGACTTCGTGTTTACCTCGTCTTCGGGCGGCCCAATTTCTCCCGATAGCGTGCTCAATATGCTCCACCGAGTGCTGGAAAGAGCAGGGCTTCCGAAACTGAGATATCACGACCTTCGCCACACATTTGCAACCTTAGCCCTGCAAAATGGTGTGGACATAAAAACCGTGTCGGGAATGCTGGGGCATTACAGCGCAGGCTTCACACTGGACACCTACACCCACGTCACCACAGCGGCTCAGACCCAAGCGGCGAGCACCATGGGCGACCTGCTAACGCAGGCAAGCGGGGTTTAACAGCGCTCAAAAAATGCGCAGCATAAACAAAGAAAAGGGCTTGAAAAATCTCAAGCCCTTGATGTTTCTTTCGATTATAGCGATTGTGCCATAGCTACAAAACCTGTACTAAATTTTCTTTACCCAAAACATATAAAAAAGTGGAGATCTTAAGAAAAATCTCCGCTAAATCCTATCCGGGAGTCTTTGAAGCTGCGTAGTTCGAGTCCCGTATGGGTCACGGTATTTTTGCCGAAATTAGTCCCAACTTATTACATGTGAAAACAAAGAAAAAGTGCGGTCACATTAAATGCAGGAGAAAAATATCAAGTCCACGCCGACAAATCAGAATTTGTATATCACGATTTTATAGTCGGCTATTTACGCCTATAGTTCTTTAATAAAATCCTCCAAAAGCCTTGAAAACAAAGGATTTATCGCAATGTGTTCGCCTTATCCCTTTATATGATTTCACACCGTTTTATTCTTTCCTTGCCACCTCATAAGGGAAAAAGCAAGGGCAAGAAAATCTGATAACAAGCTATAACAGCGTGTGGCAATCGGGAAACTGTGATGTATGTGTGAATATATTTTACTAGAGGATTGCAAAATGGACAAGTACATCTTTGATAACAATAACGGGCTTTGGTACGAACTGCAAGGAGATTACTATTTTCCCTGTCTTACCTTACCAGCTGAAAAAGAAAGACCTATCGGCGTTTGGGGACAACGACACAGACGCTACCTGAAAGAACACCGAAAGGTAACATATACAACGCTTCTCACAAGCGGCAAAATGAACTCTTATCTTGCCGATATAGATAAGCAGGCAGAGGAAATGTTCCTTCGGTTGGTAAAAGAAGTTGCTGAAAAGGAAGGTATCACGGAAACGCTCAAAGCGGAAGAGCAGATGCTTTGGGCACAGCGGATGAACGCAGCACGGGAGACGGCAATGGAGATTGTCAATAATGATTTGATCTACGCATAACAGACACGTGGCGGCAGGGGTACTCCCTGCCGCCATTTACTTCGCCTGAAAAGAAATCAAACGGTCTGGCTTGTTATGTCAATAGTAGCTATATTGAGGTCTACAATCTCTTTTAGTACTAAGTACGCATTTTTGAAAATAACCTGCCATTCCTCATCCAAGGGATCAATTATTTCGTGAAATAGTGCATTCCGAAGACGGTATACAAAGTCGAGAAACCAGAGAATGCTATTTTGTCTAAGTGATTCATACAGTTTGCGAAACCACTCTTCTTCTGATGCAGTTAATTTGCGCTGAGGCAGCAAATCTACATCAAAATGATATTGGAAATAGTTTAATGGACGTTGCTGAATCAGTTCATAAGTATTTCGCGGACGTCCCATTTCCTCGAGCGTTTTGAATGTTTCGTCTTTTGCATTGAGAGCAAAAATCTGCCACACAAGAGAAATGATACGCTTTTCAAGGTCGCCTATTTTAATCAAGACTCGTTTTCCGTATGTCACACTTTCATAATGAACTTTAAAGGCGTCAATAATAATGTGCGTCAGTGCATTGTTTGTTTCACGTAGCAACCATGAAAGATAATCCTGTTCACTCTCATATGCATTATCTTTAACGTGTGCCGATGACGATTCAAGGATTTCTGAGATATTGCACTGGAATTGAACATTTCCATTATACTCTTCATAGTATTTACCAAAGAAGCGCGCAAATCCGGAAATAATAAATTGCCACTTAGTACCGCGGTTTCGATTTAGTTTTAACCCGATGATAAGACAATCACTCTTATCCGGAGGAATATCTTTAAAAGTATATTCAAAGTCTTCGTTTACATGATAAAAATCCCATAGGTAATATTCAGGATACTGCTCCATTATTACTTTGTGACCCTCGCGATACACTTGCTCCATTGCTGCCATAATCTGGTCATCGACAACAAGCTTTTTACTTCCGCTTTTTCGATAATTGTCTTTATAGGCATTCAGATATTTTCCATCACCCCTTCTGTTTGCTGCTTCTGGGAACAGAGTTCGTAGCGTGGAAATATAGGCGAACCATGTCTTAATGAACAATGAAACAAAATCTGCTTCTGTTACTGCTTTCCAGTTTTTATATATCTTGTCTTGAGGCATATTTACACCTCCGCCGGAATCTTTTTTTTCAGCCATTCCAACGCCACGTCTTCACCCTGCTCAATAGCCATTTCAACCGCCTGCTTAGCGTATTCAAGCAGTTGCTTAGACTGCTTACGAAGTGCAAAGGATTCCTGAACTTTGGTAGCGATTTCTTTTTGAATTCCCTCATCAATCATTGGCAGCGGCATGGAAAGGAGTTCGCCCTTACTGATAGCAGTAAGAATTGATCCTGAGCAACGCTGCTTCAACAGAGCTTGTATTGGTTCGGATTTGAAAAGCACAAGCAACGTTTCGGAATTGATGCTATCGGAATCGAGCACATAAAACCCGGTAGAGCACAGAGCACCATCATATTCATCGGTAATCAGAGCGCAACTTTGCAAGGAACCTTCAACAGAAGGAACGATAACTTGCTCTGCTTTTACTATACGGCGGGCTCTTGTGGGTAAACCAATGCCGGCTTGAACGTAAACATCAGAAATATCGCCTGATTGCCCAACATCAGCGAGCTCAATGTATTGATATGTTTGCTTTTCATAAGGGGTATAGTTTTTGTCATATAGATTGCACAATGATTGCACGGTCTCTTTTGTGTCGAGCGCCTTTACAATCTCCTCATATTTCGGCTGATAGTACTCTGCATCAAGGCGGCCTGAATAACAATATGAAGACTCAAATGGCCGAATGGCATAATTAGTGTTCGCAATCGTTTTAACATCAAATCCTATTGCATTTGTCAGAATGGACTCACATTGACTCATGATTGCCGAAGACCTCGAAAGAATTTGATTCGCAAGAAGGATTACTGATTCTATCTTCAGGTTAAATGTTTCAGAGAAAATTGGGACCATTATTTCCGGGAACTCCACCAACTTTATTTCAGGGCGAGTTGCCTTAATTCCACGTCTCCTCAACTGATAATAGCCATATTTGCTGTTGAGAAATGTTGAGACAAAATAAGGATTATACCCCTTTTTAAGTTCTATTTTTCCAACGTGTGCAATCATATTGGCTTTGCAAATATCGCTTGGTATTACGGCGCTTTTTCCAAAGTATACCCCTGTTTTAGTTACAACAACGTCTCCAGGATGCAATTCGGAGCGTTTCAATTCTTCGTTCTTTTGAGTAGTAATGAAACGACATTTTGAAGTATTAATATATCCTTCCTGCACGCTTTCGCTCAGCAAATATAGTACGCCATCATCTTGATAGTCGGCTGAACCATGATCACCATCTGTTATTCTTTTCGCAATCCCACGTAGCGTTCCATGATTCATATTTCTTACGACATTTGCAGTATGTAAATAGTTCTTTCCATAGTATTCTGCACCGATAGTAAATGAGTTTTCCAAATTAACTAAATTTATTTCTTCAATGTCCAGCCCATCCATCAAAGCCTTATATTTGGCCGCATTGAAAGGTTCAACGGATGGGCTTATCGAAAAAAACTTAAACCTTCCTTTTTCGCAAATTCTGCAAAGGCTTCCGCTATGCCGGGTTCAAGCAAAGCCTCTGTTCCATCCTGCTTCATATACGAAAGCTGGAAGAGATCGTGATTGACAATTAAGTGATTATGTTTATCCAAAGCAGGGAGCCCTGTTTCGGGATCGACAAGATAAATCTTATCACCGGAGTTGTCTTTACTGGGTTTCTGCATAGTGGCAAAGAAGATCGGATAATCCTCCTTTTTGGGGCACAGTTCATCGTCCCACTTCTGCACAAACAGAACCGAGGTTTTTGTTCCGGTATGCGGTTTGAATACATTCCCATGCAATCCAACAACGGCGAGAATGCGGCAGCGCTCTGCGATATATTCGCGGATAGCTTTATCGCTGCTGTTATTGAAACGTCCCTGCGGGAGAACGATTGCCATACGTCCGCCGGGTTTCAGGAAGTTCAGGTTTCGCTCGATAAAGAGAATATCTCTGCCAACCTTATTTTGCCATTTCCCGGCAGAGTTTTTGCCTAGCTCATAACGGGAAATAATCGTGTTCTCTTTAATGTCACCGGCAAACGGAGGATTCGCCATGACCAGGTCAAACTGGAACTGGCTGTAATCATTGCTTCCCTTAGGCTGGAGCTTTTTCAGTTTCTTGAAGCCTTCGTTGTAGGTGTCGTTCCAATCTTCCTGCCTTGTGATCTCGTTCCAGCGGGAATAATCCAGCGTGTTCAAATGCAGGACGTTTGTTTGTCCGTCGCCGGCGATCAGGTTCAGTGTGCGGGCAACACGTACTGTTTTTTCATCAAAGTCAATGGCAAACACATTGTCACGCACGAAGTTCGTTTCGGCTGTGACGCGCTGTGCAGCGGTAAAGCCTTCGCCTTCCGGGAGCCTCTGTTCACGTCGAATGTCTTTCCATACTTTGAAAATGCTGTGAACAGTAAAACCGGAACTGCCGCAGGCTGTGTCGATGATCTTATCATTGACGGTAGGATTCATCATTTTCACGCACATATCAATGACATAACGCGGCGTGAAATACTGGCCCTTTTCACCTTTCTGCGCCTTGCTCATCAAGTATTCAAAGGCGTCGTCCACCACGTCAAGATTATTGTTGAACAGTTTAATATCCTGTAATGTGGCAACACAAACCGCAAGGTGAGAAGGGGACAGCAGAATTTTGCTCTCGTCGGTAAAGATACCTTCCCATTTTTTCTTTGCATCATCAAAGAGACCTTGGATTTTCTCTTTCAGCTCGAAATCCGTTTCGCCGGAATTGCGGAACTTCAAATACGCGCTGGAATCACGTTCACAGATCAGTTCGTCATAGAGTTTGGCAAAGATCAGCTTGAAAATTTCTTCAAAAGAATCCACTCCGGCGCTGGCGAGCACTTCGTCTTCCATTTCTTGAATAAGTGAACGTAGAGAGCGCTTTTGCTGGCTGATTCTATCAATCTTTTTTAGATCTTCATAAGTAAATCTTTCGTTGATGATGTCGCTGAGCTTTTCAGTGACTTTCGGAATGTTGGTAATTGGCTCAAAATAGTTGGGATCTTTCCTGTTGTAGTAGGAAATCTGCTCGCCGTTCGTCCAAACACCAATGGGTGCTCCGGTAGCGTTGCAGTATGATTTGAGCTGCTCTTTACCGTCGCTGAGTTTTGGCTTCTTAAGTTCCACAATGATATAGGGTACCATCGGACGATCTTTGTCCATGATGGCAATATCAGCGCGTTTGACTTCACGACCAAAATGAATCGGGAATTCGACCTCAATACGACTTGTGGGATAACCGTATTCGTGAATCAGCTTATAGAGATAAAGCTGACGCACAGCCTCTTCCGGCTTTAAGACAATTTCCTTGCCGCGTTTCAGGCATGTGATAAAAGGCGTTTCCTTGCCTCTGACTGTATTAACAACGATAGCATCCTCAACGAATTTTCTTGTTTCTTCGGAAAAGAGAGAAACGTCATAGTTTGTATTCTTTAATACTTCATTCAAAGTCATTTTATTTTCCTCCTGAAATTGCGGTTAGCATTTCTGCCCAGCGCTTGTCATTTATTTTGTTTTCTAATCCGTAATTGATGAGATCAAGTAGCTTTCGATGCTTCACCAAATAATCCATTTGCTCATCAGGCAAGCGCCCTCGATCTGCGGAAGCTTTTTCTTTGAAAAGGGATGCCTCTTTATCGGAAAGTCCAAGCTTTTGTATCAAGGCTTCTATATCTGAAGGATCTGGGGGAGCGTTGTTTTTCCCTTTTTCGATGTTGCTGATATACTGTCCTGACTTGTTCATTACTGCGGCCAAATCATCTTGTGTTAGATGAGCGGCTTTTCGTTTCTCTTTCAAAAACAAGCCGAAATCAGAAGGTTCAATCAAGGTCACGCCTCCTTCCATAATAAATAAACAAATTAATTTATTTATTATAGGGCAACAATGCTGCTTTGTCAAGCTTTGCGCTGATAAATGAAGCAGCCGGGTACACAAATACACGGCTGCAATTCTATGTATACACCGCAGGGAAATACCCCTGCGGTGTTGTTTTCGTTGTCTTATCTGCTATCTCTGTCAAAGGGTTTCCTTTTGTGCGGCTGCTGCTTGCCTTGCTGCTGAAGCTGTCGGATCCGTTCACGGACGCTTGCGGGTTCGGGCGGCTTTTCTTTTTTAGCAGGTTCCTTGCCCTCTTTTACTTGGCGTTCTCACTTGGCAAGGTCACGGTTGTAATCCTCCACAATAGCTTCTGCCTTGCGATAGGTTTTCATAAAGGCACTGGCGTCGGGGTAACCGTCATCCTTGAGAATTTCGGGCAGTGCGTCCAGCTTTTCGGATATTTCCTTTTCCGTCTGCTGTATCTGTGCTGTAATGGCTTTTCGTTCCTTGCCCTTGAAAAGCCCCGTGGTGTCGCTTAACTGCTGTTTCAGCTTCGGCAGAACATTGTCCTGCAAGTTCTTGATTTCCCTTGCCCTGTCCTGTATGCGTATCATCAGCTGCTGCATTGTGCGGAACTCGGTCATATTGATACTGAGCGTGGGCTTCGGCGGCATATCCTTTTCACGAATAAGGTTTTGCAGAAAGTCCTTTGCCTTGCCTACGATATTGCGGAACAGATTCGGCAGCCAGCTTTTGCTTTTAATAGATTGGCTAACCTTGTCGTGTATCTCGGTCTGATTGACCTCTAATATCTTTTTTTCCGCTATGCCTGTGATGAGCGCCATATCCGCCGTCCTGTTCCATTCCTGCCTTGCGGTATTGTCGGCTTCAATCTCTGCGGCCTTGGAATTGTTCTTGCCGATTTTCTTTGTCGGCAGATACACGCTGCTTTTGTCAAACACCTTTAGGTGCTGTTCGGGATCTGAAATGTGGCGGTTGATAAGGTCGGTATAGCTTTCCTTACACCCATGTGACCACCCCTGCTCAGACCCAAGTTGCAAGCACCATGAGCAGTCTGCTAACGCAGGCAAGTGGAGATTGAGCTCAAAATTTGAGCTGCATAAACAAAGAAAAGGGCTTGAGAAAAAACTCAAGCCCTTAAAATATTTTTTCTATAATATAGCTTGTGCAAAGCACACAATTTTTGTGTTTAAGCTTATACACTCATAAGCCGTAAAAAAGTGGATATTTTTAAGAAAATCTCCACTAAATCCTATCTGTTTGCCTTTAAAACTGCGTAATCCGTGTCCCGTATGGGTCACGGTATGGGTCATCTCTTTTTCGCAAAAACTCGTCCTAACTTTTTAACCTCAAAAACAAAGAAAAAGTGCTGAAATCTTATGATTTCGGCACTTTTATGGCGGGTGGCAGTAATTGAGATAATGGCTGAAAGTCCTTTGTTTTCAACGGTTTTCGGATTTTCGACCAACCTGATTTTGCATCCAAACCCTCAATTTTCTGAAAAAAAGGTCAAAATCAAGTATGAGCAAAAAAGATAAGTCTATCGATGCCATTGTTGAGGTGAGCTGATCAGATCAGCTTGACCTCTTTTTCTTTTTGCCAAACGCAGTATGGCAAGAGCTCATCTCGGTTCTCAAACGGCAGGTTCATGAAATCGATGATGTCCTCATCGGGAAAGAGGGAATCGCAATACGCGGGGATTACCCCGTCCGGGACGATCCCGATCTTTTCTTTCTCCAACAGCCGGTCGGCCAGCAGCTTTGCTTTGTGCATGTATACGGGAAGACCGGCCTTGCGAAGGGCAAGATAGAACTTGACCGATTCTACGGTTCTGTTCCAAGCGTCACCTGCGACGCTGAGGTAGTAACCGCCAGCATCGTGACTGACATACAGGCTGACATGAGTTGAGTTTCCACCGCGGCAGACCTCCCATGGGTGACCGCCGTGAAGCTCACGATTACAGAGCCAATCATGAAAAGCTTCTGCGGAGTCCGGATCGATTTCTCCGAGTCCGTCATCACGTCCGTCAGCATGTCTTTCATACTGCCGTCGTAGAGGCCGGTCCGTTCCCTCATATTTGTTTGCGGCATAACCGAGCGCACAGAATGAATAGAAGTCTTTCGCCGTCATTTTTCCGATGCGTGTATTCAACATCTGAGGCTCGTCTTCCTGTTCAGCGGCACATCGGACGAACTCATCAACTTCCACTTGACTGAGATTCTTGAAGAATGATTCGCGTGACTCCGGAAACGCATCCCACAGGTGCTTGCGGAGCAGCGTTCCCGTCCGGTGCTGCGGAGGCAAGCCCTCGGTAACCCGTTTGTTATATGTGCCGTTTTCAAGCTCGGAAATGCAATTCTTGACGCTGTCCAGAATCCATTCGGTGAACTCGGATATATCGTAGGGGAAATAGCGCGGCTTTCTTTTGTCTTCAACGATTATTAGCCTGTTGCCGACAAGTATTCCGCGGTATCCGATTTCCTCGTCTTCGACAGCGCTGAAGTTATACCACTCGACCTCGTTCGGGAACTCTTCATGCCACCAGTTTTCAAATTCCTCGCGGCTTTCCACATCGCCGTCTGCAAGCATTTGATCAAAATCCCCGAAATTATCAATAGTGCCTCGCTCCGCTGTGAACCACAGCTCGCGCACTCCGTTTTTTGAAACCGGGGAGATTCGCTTAAGCAGAGAAAAAATCTCATCGAGGAGTTCATAGGTTCGGTCATCGAATGAGACGTTGCAGTTGACGTCCATGTAGTGCTTTTGCTTCAGCACTTCAATGTAATGCTTGACTCTCGGAGCTTTAAGCGTGTTATTCATATCACCGCCTCCGTTTCCCGTATGCTATTATACTGCATCCTTGCGGTTACCGACAGTTTTACCCGTTTAATACATCGTCCACCAGTAATCGAAAAGCCTGCGATAGAAGTTTCCCTTTGGAGGTGCATACTTGCAGTTTCGGATGCGGCGACTCGTTTCTCGCTTCATCCACTTCTGGCAGTTGCTGTTCTTGGGGTACTTGAAATACTTGCCGGAATGGAGGAGCGTCTTGCCGTCAAACCCCCAGTCGATATATCCGGCGTGAGGGATGTAGTGACTGCCCACGATCACCATCAGTCTGTCGTTTTTACTAAAGCGCATTTGGCGTCGATAACAGGCGCCGGTCCTGCGTGTGGGGGCAGGCGGAAGCAGCTCATTCCTCTGCTGTTCGAGCCGCAGCAAGGCTTTGTTTATCTCTGTTTCTGTCATATCCCTTTCCGTTCGGAACAGTCCGTGTCACAGGGCAAAGACCGTTCCAACTGCCGCGTTGCTTGGCGTGGTATACCTTTTGCTCACGCTTGCTCTGCTTTTGCAGCGGCGTCATCCTCACCATGTGAACACGTCCTTTCTTTAGTTCTGTGGGTTTCAATCTTATCCATGAAATCATGGCACTGTGCCGGGTAGTCCGGGTAACCGCATAGGAGTATCTTGTTCGGGAGCTCTCTCAGGGCTTCAAGGAAAGCGCCCTCGTCCCGCTTCTTAATTTGGCAGAAGATCACGAGATACGGAGAGTCGTCTCGGGCATATGCCTGCATGAACTTTACAGTCACCTGATGCTTGATGAACAGCCCATCCGCAAGGTATTCGCCGGCATCGAGAAACGCAAAATACCTATGCCGCAGAGAAAAGCGTTCAAGGCTGAGATAGTTTTTTACTTCTGCCTGCATAGAGTCTCCTTCAACAATTCTGTTACAGATTCAAAAAAGGGCTTGATTTTTCGACGCATTTCCGCTATTCTGAAATACTTCCTTCGGGAAACTACTTTTTTGGAGGCGAAAGCTATGCAGCAGAATCAATACCCCGTCATTGATCCCGTGGCGACCGGCGAGAACATCGTCAGGCTCCGGCAGGAACGCGGTCTGTCCGTTCGGGATCTGCAAGCGTTCTTTGGCTTTGAAGAGCCGCAAGCGATTTACAAGTGGCAGCGCGGTAAAAGCCTTCCGTCCGTTGATAACCTGTACGCTCTTGGTGCTTTGCTCGATGTGCCTCTGGATGAAATCCTGGTATCAGCAAGGCCACAATTGAACATGATCGTTCTTGAGCAGCAGGCTGACGCCTGCTGCTCAGCCATTTATATAGACCGACTGTTTTGGGTACGGCAGAAGTCCGAAATTGCTTCGACCATTTATTCGGACGCCTGTGCTTGAGGGTTTGTCCGAAGACTCGCTCTCCGGCAACAGTTGCCCGATGGTGTTGCCCGAAGGCAATAGAAGTAATATCATCGGCTTTTCAGGCCATTTATGGAGATGTGAGTTTGGCAGGTCGGGAAGACGGGTTCGCGTAAGGCGAAAGCGTGACCAGGCGTGGTACGAAGCTCAAAACGCAGAATGACTCGAGTTAATCTGATTTGACTAAAACCAGTTTTCATCCTTTTATTTGAAGCTCCTTGCTAAAGAGCGGTTAAGCATTATGCAGCGTTATAGTTCATCTGCATCTGAACCGATCTCAGCGCATCCTTATCCTGCCGTACCCAAAACAGTCGGTCAATGGCTCGGCACACAGGTTATTCCTGCTTGCCGAGGTAGGCAGCGAACACTTCCGCGAAGCTGTCGTTAACATCGAAGCTCGGCTCAAAGTCGACCTCCGAATTGACCATGCAGCGATCCAGCTCCGCAGAGACGGCGTCAGCTTTCCGGTTCATCTCGGTGAGATGCTTGCGAATCATGTTCCGGTCAAAGTTTATGGTGGTGACACGCTTGACGTCGCACTTATAGGAGACCTGATTGCCGTCCGTGTTGAAGCGGTAGCCCACCCCGCCGTGGGGAACGGTAACCTCAGAGCTTCTGAGCTCGGACATATGCTGGAGCGTGTCGGCGATGCGCTGCCGTCTGCTGTTCAGGCTGACCTCGCTGTCCATATCGATGGGCAGACCGTTCTTTGCGGCACGGATACCCTTGGCAAGCGCTTCGTGCTTGTCAAGAAGGTACAGCAGAAATCCGACGACGTCGGTGATCTGCTCGCAGTATTCGGTGACGGGGACGTCGACCGTGGTTTCATCCTCGGCTTCAGCCATGACCTTCTTGCGAAGGTAGGTGTTCTGAACCTTGGTGACATTGGAATCTCTGCCCAGCAGAGACTGCGCCTCGTCCATGTGGGCCTGCAGCTTGTTCTGGTATCTGAACGCTTCTTTCAGGTTCATATCTTTCACTCCTTGTCGTTTTGTATTATCTGCCCTTATTGTAGCGTGGAGTGTGCCTGTTGTCATTGAACTGTTGGTTTAATCAGAATAGAACTCTTTCATATCATCGAGTCGCAGGCAGGCGAGGCGTCCGATATCCGGGTAGCCGCTTCCGCAGTCGATGCCAATCATGCGGTCGCCATGCCAGATCTTCATTGGGATATCTTCCTGATAGTGGTTTGTTGGTGTGTGACCGAAGATGACTGTTTTGCCCTGCGGCATTGTTTCGTAGCCGCGGAGTCTCTCCCATACGACCGCTCTTGTGCCCATACAAGCAGACTCGTCGTCGATCCCTCCGTGGATCAGCAGATACTGCGCCCCATTCACCCTGGTTTCAATGTTCAGCGGGAGTGAATGGAGATACTTGAAGATTTCAAGCCGAAGCGATTTGCGAATATGCTTTATGTAGAAATGCGTGACGTCTCCGCCGTTGGAGTACCAGAGGCGGATGTATTTGTTCTGCCCCCACCAATCTGTCGGATAGTCCTCGTTGTAGTACAGCGCGTCCAGCATCATGTACTCGTGATTGCCGAGCAGCATCCGGACATTGGGCATTGCCATCAGCTTACGCAAAATCCGAATCCCGTCCGGGTATCTGTCCACCACATCACCCAGCACATAGAGTGTATCCTCCGGCTGCAAAGAGATCTGCGTCATTACGGATTCAAACCGTTCCTTGTTTCCGTGTATATCTGACATTACATAGCTGAATCCGCTCAATCGCTCATCACTCTTTCTGCTGTGGGACTTCGTCCTGACACTCCGTGACAATGTAGTCATAGAGTGCTTCAGGCTCTTTCAGGCACCATTCTCTGCCGCCTTCCTCGCTTTCCCACACCTTGTAATCTTCAGTGGCCTCATACAGCCACCATCCTATATAGTCATATTGGTCGTTCACCGTTTCCTTCAGAACCATCATCAGTGCGTCAAACCACTTATTGTCGCAGCCGAATGTGCCGAGCCCGTCGGAAACCTTGCAGAGCGCAGTAGCGACTTCTTCGTTGATGGCCTCCTGCTCTTTGATCATCCTGAGTGCTGTGCAGAAGGTGTCTTTGCTCAGTAATGCGGGTTTATTCTCCATCATCATCCGCCTCTCCGCAGAGCCGCTTGGCCTCCGCCAAGTCTTCGGGCGTGTAGTCAAAGGGGATTCTGCCCAAGCGGACGGTTTCCTTGAAGAAAAGCTGGATAGCTTTCTCATGCGTCAACCCGTACCGCTTGAAGACTTCGCCGGCCTGCTCATACAAATCAGAGTCAATCGTGAGCTCAATTGTTTCGTACTTCGGCTCCGATGTCCGGCTGTTTTGATTCAGAATCTCATCCAGCGTCACGGGCGCATAGTCCCAGTACATACAGCCCACGTTGTAGATCTCATTTTTGAAGCCGCTCTCGTTCAGCTCCTTCGCCATCTTGAGTTCCAGATCCGCCTCGTCAGTAAAGTGCGAGTGGCCGTGGAGGTGGATCGCCTGATAGCGGTGCCCGTTGTAAAATGGGATGAAGTAGTGACTTAAAATGCAGCGGCGCACAGAACCATCCTCCAGCGTCACGCAGATATCGTCGTAGTCCTTGATCCCAGCGAGTGCTGCTTTCGCCTGGGCGTTATGGAGAAAACGGTCGTGGTTTCCTTTGATGAGAATGATCTGACCGTTTAGGCTTCTGATCAGGTTATGTGCGTCACCGTTTCTGGATTTCCAGATCAGGTCGCCGAGGACGTATACGAGGTCGCTCTTGCCGACCTTCGCGTTCCAGCGCCGCACAAGCTCGGCGTCCATTTCCTCGACTGAGGCAAATGGGCGGTTGTCAAAGCGAAGCACATTTTCGTGGCCGAAGTGCAGATCGCTTGTAAAGAATACCTTTTGCAGATTCAATCCCCCCTTACTGGTCTGTCTTTCTGGTTTCGCTCTTTTGGAGCATTTCCGAATAGTACGCTTTCAGATCGTCACGCAGTTTGAGCCAGTCGCCCCGTTTGTCGAGCGTTTCATACTCCGCTTCTCGCTCAATGTCTTCGATCATGACGCAAATGGTCTTGCTGTCCAGTACGCTGAGATACTTCCGCACAAACTCCATGACCACGGAGGGCATATAGGTATGCCGGCCGATGGCGTAGCGGAGGGCGCTATTGATGATGCAGCCGAAGTCGTCATCATATATGCACTTCATCCAGCGAATCGGACAGAGAACTAAATCGTCTTTTCCCTCATCGGTAATGACGAAGCCCACATTGTCCTTATCGACCTTGTCCAGAATCTCGTCGAGCTTTTCACCCAATTCCTTGCGGCTGACACGCGCCATCTGGTCAAGGGGTTGTATGTATTTGAACTGCGCCATTTTTGTTCCTCCATTTCGTTGTTAACCGTCCGTGAAGATGTCCTCAAAGACCAAACGCCTATATTTCTCTGGTGTAGAGCGGGTTCTTGAATCTGTCCCTCATGAGCCGCGCTCACCTCCCGAGTTGAACTGATCGTCGGATTCAAAACCGTGGAATAGAAAGTGCATCTTGTCGATGCGCTTATCGATGTGCCAGTGGCCGCAAAACCACGCCTTGTATTCGACGGCGTCCTCGATTTTGTCAAGCCAGTGTTCCGTGCTGTCGTCAACCGTGCTCTGGTCGATGGAGGGCAGGAACACCTCTGTCGGCTCATACTTGAAGGGGCAGGTATGTGAGAGGATCACATCAAAGTGTTTCTCTATGATCTGTCGTTCTATATACGCCTTGATCTCGTCGGAGGGCTGTTCGTCCTCCCACCAGCCGTACCCGCGTGCGAGTCGGTAGAACTTGTCCACGCTGTAGGCTCCGCCAATGACGAGGTACTCAAGTCCCTCCAGCGTATAGATGTCCCCGTCCCGCGCAAACAGGATGTTAGGGAATGCTTCCTCATACCAGACCGTGCCGCCGTTCCAGTCCTTCGTAAGATAGGACGGGATGTTGGCCGGTCTTATTTCATGATTGCCGTGGATGCAGAGGATGGTCGGTTTGAGCCTCCGCAGCGCTGACTTCATCGCTGTGTCCCGTTCGTCGAGGCAGAAGTTGGCTCCAACATCGCCGAGGATCACGATGGTATCGTCAGCCGCTAATTTGAATCGTTTGCAGAACCGCACGACCTCGAATGCCGAACCGTGAGTGTCCCCAGTAAAGTAAACCATTTGGATCTCCACCTTTCCGCGATCATTATATCAGTCCATTTGCCCGAATAGTTGGACACACAGAAAACATAATCACTTTTCCAAAATCATATGCACTTTTTTGCCGCACAAAATTAAACCAGCAGTCAAAACAATGACTCCCGGTAGATTGTTTTCCATACAAAGAGCAGTAAAATTGTTATCGGTTTGCGTGTGACAGCGCCGACTTGCGGTCGCGGAGCGACGCCTTGATCGCTTTTACCGTGTCGGTGATGACCATCCTCTCATAACCGCTGCAATCTGCCAGCAGCATGGTGACCTCTTGGCTTGCCGCCATGACGGAGCCAGTGAGCTGCTCTGCAAGGAGAATGTCTGCCGGGATGTCCAGAGCATTTGCGATTTGCACGAAGGTTTCAAGGCTCATTCTCTTTTTGCCGTTCTCTATGTAGCTGACATAGGTGGGCGACTTGTCGATCAGCTCCGAGAAGTCCAATTGGGAAATGCGGTTTTGTTTCCTGATGACCATGATGCGATGCCCGATTGCTTGATAGTTTAGACTCATAATAAGAACCTCCAAAAAAATATTGTCGGCTCCATTATAAAGTCAAGGCTAAATGATAATCCTCTCATTATATCAATTTAGCCTGTAGTTGATATAATTCGGATTATAAAATAGTCTGCGGATTAAGTCGAGAGGGGTGAGACGATGGCAGGGCGAGATACAACGGAGAGTCAGGCAATCGGCTCACGAATCAGAGAGGCGCGAATCAAGAACGGCATGAGCCAAGCTGATCTCGCTGTTAAGTCCGGCATCTCCCTCCCGCATATCAGCGATATAGAGCTTGGGAAAAGCAATATGATGCTTCCCTCATTCATTCGGATCGCTGAAGCCTTACAAGTATCTGCGGACTCGCTGCTCCGCCCGAATGTGCCGGGCGTGACAAGCATTTATGAGAGCGAATTTTCCGAGCTCCTCAATGACTGTACGCCTTCGCAGATGGACTCCATCCTGAAAATCGTTCGGGAACTGAAGCAAACCATGTGTAAAAAAAGCGAAGAATAGAATCTATCAAAGCGGGTTGGAGTGATCCAATCCGTTTTTTTCTTTTCAAATCTAAACCAGAGGTCAAGTACTTGACTTCTGGTTTATTTCTTTCTTGGCGAACGGTTTATATAATTTCTGGGTAAGCTTTATCTTCCGGAGGGGTTTCATGTCAGATTTGATAAAAAAGAGCGAGGACGCTGATCTGGAGGTCATGCCATCCTTCGACTTCGTATTGGAAAAAGAGGCCGAGCAGCAGACGCAAGTTGCGGAGCATCGCGCTTGGCTTAAAAGCATCAAGCATGAACGGCCTCTCCCAAAGCACCACTACAAGGTTGCGGTCTATATCCGCTACTTCAATCAGACGAAGCATGAGGATTACCTTTCATACCACAAGCAGCAGTTTCTTGACACCATTGGGCTATGCCCCCACTGGGAGTTTCTCGGCTTTTACATTGATGAGGGCGGAACTGCCCCCAATATGGAAAACGCAAAGGAATGGACTCGGTTGCTTCAGGACTGCTTTGATGGGAAGGTCGACCTGATCATCACACAAAAGGTAAGCAATGTATCGAAGAAGCAGTCCGAGATCACCTTCTGCGCCCGAATACTGGCGGCGCATCAGGTAGGTATCTATTTCATTTCTGAGGACATCTTCACGCTTGCCTCATACTATCAGGAAGACTTGAAAGACCCCTTTTTCTATCCGTCACCTGATTGGCAGCTTCTTCCCGATGATGACCTCGAGTTAAGAGGTATGCTTCATGATTAATCAGTCCAAAAAGCAAAAGGAAACCGAGCAGAAACAGAAAATCCATCGACGGGTATATACCAAGATTGATCCGGAGAATTATGAGTTCATCCCGGCGAAAAAGCAGATCGACTACTACGACAACGATATCCCGCAGAGAGTCGCGGTCTACGCTCGTGTTTCAACAGACAATGTTCAGCAGACTTCCTCATATGAGCTCCAAAAGAAGTATTACGAGGAGTTTGTCATTCGCCATCCCAACTGGACTCTGGTAAAAATCTACGCCGATGAGGGCATAAGCGGAACTTCAATGGCTCACCGAGACGAGTTTCTGGCGATGATTGCCGACAGCCGGGCAGGTAAAATTGATATGATCATTACGAAGAGCGTTTCGCGCTTCGCCCGTAATGTGGTCGACTTTCTCAGTATGGTGCAGTCCTTGGCAGAGCTGCCGCATCCGGTCGGGATCTTCTTTGAAAGCGAATGCATCTTCTCCTTGAAGGATGACTCTCAGATGGCGCTGTCGTTCCAAGCAACAATGGCCCAGGAGGAATCTCATATCAGGAGCCGGAGTATGGAGACTTCGCTTCATATGAGGCTCGATGGAGGTCTTCCGCTGACGCCCAAGCTGCTCGGCTATTCCCACGACTCGAATGGCAATCTAATTGTAAACCCGGACGAAGCGCCAACAGTAAAGCTCATCTTTTACATGTACCTCTACGGCTATTCGACCGCTGAAATCGCAGAAGCTCTTACGGAGCTGGGGCGAAAGACCTACCTCGGTAATGTCACGTGGACGCCTGGAGCTATTGTTCAGGTTCTTCGCAATGAACGGCATTGTGGGGATGTGCTGACAAGGAAGACCTTCACTCCAAACTACTTGAATCACCTCTCCAAGAAGAACCGTGGGGACAGAATGCAGAGCATCTATCGCAACCACCACGAGGCTATTGTCTCGCGGGATGATTACATAGCGGTTCAACACCTGCTGAACAATGCGAAGTACGGGAACAAGTCCATTCTCCCCGAGCTGCGTGTCATTGACAGCGGCCTTTTGCGAGGCTATGTCACGGTCAATCCACGCTGGGCAGGATTTAAGGCGCCTGACTACTTCCAAGCTGCTGCCAGCCTGAGTCCCACCAATGGTGAAAACGATACCGGGGGATTTATAGAAGCGGAGCCGGAAATCCATGTTACTGTGGAGGCCGGCGACTTTGATATGCGCGGCTTTGAGATTGCTCGTTCTGAGTTTTTTGACTCTCACCGCCGCCCATATGTGACCTTTCAGGATAAACAAATCAAGTTCAGTACCGACTGTGTTCGGAAGCTTGGCAAGAACAATATGGTGGAGTTTCTTGTAAACCCGCGAGAGATGATGTTTGCCGTTCGGACAGCCGCGAAGGACAGTCGTCACTCCGTGCCCTGTTCACGGGTTTCAAATGGCATCTACTATCCAAAGACCATCTCCTGCGCGGCATACATGGATACGCTGTTCCAGATATTTGGGTGGAACTCAGACTACAAGTATCGTATTTCCGGGACTCTCTTTCAGAAGGAAAACGAGGCCGTCTATCTGTTCAACATGAGCGATGCCGAGGTTTTTATTAAACCTTATCTGATAGCGGGCAGCGCTGAAGCAGATTCTCCGGAGGACGATGTAAAGCCTCTCTCGGTATCCGGCACGAGGGTGAGAGCTGTACCGCAGGAGTGGATGAGTTCCTTTGGAAACCAATACTATCTGCACCAGCACATTTTCCCGCCCGTAGAATCGCAAAGCGAAAACGACTGGAAAATCCGATTGGAGGGTCAGCTCTATGACGCCGGCGAGAAAATCAATGTAACGGGATTTGATGAGCTCAAGAGCTTTATCACACAGGAGCTGAGCCGCGGAGAAATGGAGGAAAACGCAAATGGATGATTTGAATAACGGTCAGGCGCAGGGTGTTCTTGCGAATATGCTTCAGCATCTTCAGGAAGCGACGCCTGACAGCGAGAAAGCCTTCACCTTACGGGAAGAAGCGGACGAACCTTCCACTGATGCGGCGCCCGTTGACGGTGATGTGATCGAGTTGGGCGGCGAGTTCGATTACGACGGGTATCAGGTGGTTCGCCGGGAGTTCTTTGCCCACACCAACGAACCGTCCATTACTTTCAATAATTACAAGGTGTATGTCAACTCCGCGTGCCTGGGCAGGTTCCCATCCGTGGACTATGTGCAAGTTCTGGTCAACAGCGACAGCAAGATTCTTGCTATCCGGCCATGCCGGGAGGAAGAACGCGATGCATTCACATGGTGCGTCCCCGGTTCGACGCGCCGAAAGCCTCGCCAGATCACCTGCCGACTGTTCTTTGCGAAGGTTTTCTCACTCATGAACTGGAACACGGATTATCGGTATAAGCTGCTCGGCAAGGTTATCCATGCGAATGACGAGTATTTGATTGCGTTTGATTTGTCGGCCACAGAGGTCTATCAGCGAGTATTCAAGGAAGGTGAAAAGCCAAAGACATCACGCACACCTGTTTTCCCGGAGGGATGGCAGAATCAATTCGGCATGCCTTTCAAGGAGCATCGCAACTCCATGCAAGTCAACATCTTTGAGGGATATGCGGTTTACGGCATTAAGGAAAACAGTGTCACCGCAGCCGCTGAAGCAGAAAAAGGAGCATCCGATCCCGTTCCTGCTGATGCATCAAAAAACGATTCGCCGGGAGGTTCTGATGTATGAGTGGAAAGAAAGAACAAATAGCATACCTCACGCTGGATGTAAAGCGGTGCAGATTTCGAATCTTTCGCTCAACACTGCGCGCCCTTGGAAATCCCACATACATTCAGTTCCTCATCAATCCGGAGGATCTCTATCTTGCGATACTCGGCTCTGAACTCCCGCTGCATGGTGGAACAGCGAATAGGGTTAAGCTCCCAAGTCTGAAGGAAGACCCCAAGCTGTCAGTAGAGTTTTACAGCACTGCGCTGCTTGAGGGGATTTACGGGATTTTTGGAGTTTTAGATCGCAACTATAACTATCGCCTCACAGGAGAAATTGATCAGGTGAATCGCGTGGCGTATTTTTCTATGCGCTCACTAAAGCGAATTGAGCGGAGGAAACTCAATGATGGATAAGGGCTATAGAGAACTATGCATTGACGCAGAGTTCAAGACTCTGATCCGCCCTCTCCGCCGCGACGAATACTCCCAATTAGAAGCGAATCTTGTGCTGGATGGATGCCGTGACCCGATCATCATATGGAACGGCGTCATCGTCGATGGTCACAACCGATATGAGATCTGCAATCGGTTGCATATTCCGTATGCCGTTCAGGAGATTGATTTCGATAGCCGTGAGGACGCTATTGTCTGGATATGCAACAACCAGCTTGGACGCAGAAACATCACAGAGGAAACGCGAAAGTATCTGATCGGTCGGCAATATGAGGCAGAGAAGATCGTCGGTTTTCGTAGAAATAGGGTCGGACATAACCAGTACACAAGGACAGACGATTTTGATGCGCAGGATGATTTGCAGGATGTGAGCGCCAATGCGCGCAGGGAGAGTGGTCGGCGTACTGCCAACCGCCTTGGGAAGAAGTATCATGTTTCCTCCGGCGCTGTTCAGAAATACGGGAAGTACAGTGTCGCTCTCGACACGATTGGCGATAAAGCGCCGGAGCTGGTTCCTCAGATCCTGTCCGGGAACTATAAGATTTCGCACGACAATGTGGTTGCGCTGTCGACGATGGAGGCTGAGGAAGTGCAGAAGCTAAGCCAAAAGGTCGGGCATGGGGCTGCGCCGTTCATTCGGTACAGCGAGTCACGGAAGGACTTCACCGATGAACCGGCTCAGAAACCGGGCCCGAAGCCTCCGGAGCTTCCGGCTATAAAGTCAATACCGGTATTTGACCCTGATGCGGAGGTCATCGGCCTTACCCTCACGATCCCTTCGTGGACGAGCTCTATTGATCGGACAAAAGCCGCTGCGGATTTGAGTACCGTTTCGCCGTCCGCAAAGAGGCGCCTTGAAGACGCTTTGCGGTCGCTCCAGGGTAAAGCGCAGGAAATGATCCGCGCAATGAAGGAGGACTCCTGATGCCCGATTATAGTATGTTTGTCCCCAATGTCCATTTTGAGCTGATCCCAATAAAGAACTTGGTTTCTAATCAGGAGTACCAGAGAAATCTGTCCCTGCGCCACGTGCAAAATGCCGCAGAACATTTTGACCTGTACCAGATCAACCCTGTCAAGGTGAGCTGCCGTGACGGTATGAATTACGTCTTTAACGGACAGCACACCATAGAGATTGTGGCGCTCGTTTCCGGGTCGCGCGATACGCCGGTCTGGTGCATGATCTACGATGATCTGAACTATGAGAATGAGGCGTATGTCTTTGCCAATCAGATGAAGTACGTGAAGCCGCTGAAACCTTACGAGGTATTCATGGCAAACATAGAGGCAGGAAGCGACAAGCAGCTCATCATCAAGGATCTGGTGGAGTCGTACTCTCTGTCCATCGGTCAGGTAAAAGGCTATGGTGTGATCTGTGCGGTATCCTCGCTTGAGGGCATTTACGACAAGTTTGGCTATCATGTCTTAGATCGCACTTTGCGCTTGTGCGCCGGGACATGGGAGGGCGATATGAATTCGCTTTGCGCCAACTTCCTCAATGGTGTTGCACGGCTCGTCAATACCTATGGCGACAAGCTGAAGGACGAGCTTTTCAAGGAACGGGTCGGCGCGACATCTGTCAAGCAGCTCACCCGCAATGCGAAAGAACGGCGTCCGGGATCGATGGGCTTTGCCGAAGCCATGCTGGTCGCGTACAACAGAAAATGCAAATACCCTCTGGTCTGGAACAAACTCTACGAGAAGAACAGCGGCACAACGGATGGCCTCGATGCAGATATTCCCGGCGAAGAAGAGGACGAGCAGGAGCGCATTGAGGAACAGCATGAGGTCTGAGATCGCTGATGTTCAGCTCCCAGCGAAGGGTAACTTTTAGCTGTGCCTCTATATTTTTTAGAAATGCGGTTGTATTTCTCGAAAGATGTGGTATAATTACTTCGTAAATTACGAACTAATCACATGGAGGCGCTGATATGATCATACTGAACGTAAAACTGAATAACGTCTACGGCTTTAAGGATTTTGACATTGCGTTCTCCTATCCTAAAAAGATTGTCAATTCAATCATTGAGAACGAGCATCTCGCCGGGAGGCCGAACTTCCGCTATAAGAAGGCGGTTATCCTCATGGGCTCTAATGCCACCGGCAAGACCAGCCTCGGCAAAGCACTGCTCAACATTATCAGCTTTATCAATACCGGGGACACCTCGACTCTTGCAACTATGGCGCCGTTCGGCAATAATGCCTCCTTTCAAATCGACTTTGTGAGCAGCGGATTTACGCTCCATCGTGTGAGAGGCATAATCGGAGGACACTTTCCATACGATGGCGATATTGGAAGTGAGATCACAATTCAGTATTTCTCTGCCGATATCGGTCAAAAGGATTCCTACGAGATGTGCGCGGAAAAGCTGGTTGAGCGAACAAGCGAGATATCAAAAGACTACTCGAAACTCGGCAAGCTGGTTGGCAAGCTCGATTTCACTTTCTCCTGCCCGGATATTAAGCCGACCACGAAGGCGTCAAAGGTCAATCGCAATGTTGTTTTGAAGACCTTGAAGGCGGTGATCGGCACGCTCGATCCGACGCTCACCGATGTGCAAGTCTCGAAGGATCTGCGCAACTCGTTTATCATCCGCAGAAACAACGAGGAAATCATCATTCAGGAAGGCAAGCTCTTGAACCGCGAGTCGCTTTCGAGCGGAACGGCAGAGGGCGTTGATATTTCCTTCTTCCTCGCGCTCCTTATTGCGGAACACAATGGATTCTACTATTGCGACGAGCACTTCTCATATATCCAAAGCGATATTGAGAAGCGTATCTTCGGTCTGATGCTCGAACATTTGGACAGCAACGAGCAGCTTATCTTCACAACACATAACACGGATATGCTCGATTTGAACATTCCAAAGCATTGCTTCGCATTCCTCAGAAAAAAACAAGATGAGGACTACCGTGTTTCTGTGACCTATGCCTCCGACATTCTGAAACGCAGCAGCGATTCCATCCGCTGCGCCGTCGAGAACGACGTCTTTTCGTCGCTCCCGGACGAGTCCGCCCTTGATGCTTTGGAAAAGGGGGCTGACGATGAAAAATAATTGTATCTACTTTGTTGAGGGACGGTGCGAGGAGAGGCTGCTGAACGCATTGAAGGAGCAGCCGCAGAGGATCCAGCCTGGACGAGTCAAAGTATTCAATGTCATTCAAAACACGCTGCCAAGCTCTCAGCTCATCACGATTCAGCCGGGCACAACGGTTGCTCTTGTCTTTGACACCGATGTCCCTCAGACAGACTGCCTGAAGGGTAATATCGGGAGACTGAGCAAGTATTGCTCAAAAATTAAGATTGTGTTTCTGGCACAGGTCTTGAACTTTGAGGATGAGCTTGTACGTTGCTCGGATATAAGAAGTGCGACAGACCTGACGCACAGCAGGAGTGCCAAGGACTTCAAAAGGGACTTCTGCGCCATGAGCAATACCCGCGCCGTACTGGAACGAGTGAACCTTAGTGTTGAGAAGCTCTGGAATGAAACCCCGCCTGCGGAGTTCGCTTTCACTCCACGAAACAGCGATTCTGTTAAACAATAGCACCGGCAAGCGTTTCACTTTGGTTCCTGATGATAAACCAGAAGCGTTTCAGAATACCTCCATAGGTCTTCTGAGACGCTTCTCTTTTTTATTCGGCGGTGATGCGTTCCTCGACGATATATCCGCCTCCGAAGATGATTTCAAGCTTGCCATCCGGGTAGACCTTGATGCATTCGATCATCTGGCGGACGATGGAGTCTTCATATTGAAAACCGCTTTGCTCTCGCTCTGTGATTACCCGCTGGATCTGGTCAAGTCGGTCGTTTGGCGAGTTGTCGGCGCTGGCAAGCTCCTGAATGGCGTTGATGCGGTTCTTAAGGAGCGTGATAGTGTCTGATATTTGCTTGAACTCATCCTCACGGCTTTCGATGTCATTTCCAGTCTGGACGCTCTCATTGATCAGTTCAATCATTTTACGATTCAGCGCTTCAACCTTCCGCTGGAGCAGGTCGACCTCGTCAGAACATCCATTCAGTCCGATTGCCTCGCCGATGGTTGCTTTCATGAGCGCCATGTAGGTAGCTCTGTCTTCCTCATTGAACTTGTTGAGTGCCCGCATGATAGCATTTTGGAGCGCCTTTTCGTCGATCGTAATGGATTCCTTGCAGTATTTTTTGCCGTAGTCGAGTCGATTGATGCACCGCCAGACGACTCGCTTTTGCTTGTAGGCAGTCCATGTGACTCTCTTGTAGCGGCTGCCGCACTCCCCACAGATCAGGACGTCCGTCAGGGCAAATTTGGAATATTTCCCCGTTGCTGTTATGGATGTCTTTGAGGATTTCGGAGTTACGGTTTTCCTTCTAATGAGTTCCTCCTGCACCTTGTGGAAAGTATCTCGACTAATAATTGCCGGATGGCTGTTCTGCACATAATACATCGGCGCTTCGCCGGTATTCTTGCGCCTCGTTTTGGAGATGCAATCTACAGTCACGGTTTTCTGGAGGATTGAGTCCCCGCAGTATTTCTCGTTTGCAAGGACGTTGGCAATCATGGAACTGCTGAATGAGAAGCTTTTGCCAGGGACTACCGTGTTTTCCGATTTCAAGACCGCAGATATTCGAGCAGGCGTGTTACCGGAAAGGTACATATTGTAGATCCGCATTACGATTGCCGCTTCTTCAGGCACGACCTCCGGCATACCATCTTCGCCCTTTTTATAGCCGAGGAGCTTCTTGTACATAAAGATGGCGTTGCCGTCCTCGAACTTCTTTCGGTAGCTCCATGTAATATTTTTGCTCATGCTCTCAGACTCGGACTGAGCGAAGCCGGCGTATATGACGAGGTAGAGCTCACTGTCGATTTTGAGTGTGTCGATGTTCTGTTCCTCGAAGAATACGCCGATCCCTCTGGATTTGAGGACTCGTACATGATCCAGACAATCTACGGTGTTTCTGGCAAATCGGGAGACGGATTTGGTGATGATGTAGTCGATTTTCCCCGCAAGGCAGTCGTTGATCATCTTTTTGAACTCGGGGCGCTTGTCTGCACGAGTTCCTGAAATGCCCTCATCGGCATATAGTCCGGCGAATTCCCAGTCCGTCCGTGCGGCGATCATCTCCGTGTAAACCTTCTTTTGGGTGGTGTAGGAGGTGAGCTGTTCCTCGCTGTCGGTGGAGACTCGACAGTACGCTGCCACGCGCTGCTGTCGGTATTTCTCCTTGTCTACGATCAGAGACCGCTTTGGCTCAATGACCGTTATGGTCTTTTTTGGTATCTTGGTCACTTGCATTGTTATCATCTCCGATTTCCGTGTCTGTCTTGGTATGTAGCCTGACTCTGCCTCTGCCATCAATGGAAATGTAGCTGATGAGGTCGGTGAAGTAGCTCTCGCTGAATTCATCCTGCGGCGTCATCATTTCGGCTCGTTTTTGCGCTATTGAGGCAGCGATATTCATTTTCGTTTCGCTCTCGCGGTAGAGCTGGCTTGCCATTTCTGTGGTCTTTGCGATTATGAGTTCCTCATTGGGATTGTCCTGTTCAAGCTCGAGGCTGATTTCGTTGTTTAGCTTCAGAACAGCCGGAGACATTTCCGGGCGCTTTTTCCGTCTTGGGACGAGGAGCTTTGTATTGGTGATAATCCGGTTCATCAGCACATTGATCATTTCGAGAAGCTGGGTGTCTCCGATGCGTACCATGATTCCGCACTCGTCATTCGTACACATCCAGCTTTCCCTGATACGGTGCTTTGCGCTGATACGCCGTTTCATCGGCGCTCCGCACTCTTGACAGCGGACATAGTCCCGCAGAAGGTTGATTGCAGTGGTATCCTTCTCGAAGGTGTTGCGCTGTCTGGCAGTCTTCAGACTGGTTGCTGTTTCATAGAGTGTTTCATCAATGATGGAGCCATATTCTTCATCGCCGGTATACTTGGCGTTGTCGATGATTCTGGCGATACGCGCTTTATCCCATGTGTCTGTACGCTCACTGTAAGGGATCTTTCGCCCTGTCAGTTCCTCGGCAATTGCTTTCAGCGATGCGCCGGCAATGTAGGCATCGAATATCTCTCGAATCACATCGGCTTCGGTGCGCTCAATGACTGTTCTGCCATTTCGGATCGTATAACCGTATGGGATGTAGCGTATCTTTTTCATGCCTTATCTCCTGTTCAAATCAGCTCAGTGAAACGGAGTCCGCCAATCACAGTCAGCGTCATTTCGTCGTTGGGGTCGATAGACATTGCCTTTACAACCTCGGCAAACAGCTTCTCATCGAAACGCTCGAGCGGGTCTTCCAGCTCATCCAATATTGTCTTCAGATGCTTCACATCTTCGAGCATTTGGATGATGTGAGAGTCCAGCTCCGTCTGGCGCTCCTTTTTCAGCTTGGAAAGCTGGTTGTTGATATCGCGGGACTGGGTCTGATGCACTTCAGCGGCGAGATAGCCTTTGGCGCGGAGCTGCTCGAGCATGAGGAGCTTTGCGTTCAGTTCAGCGATGCTCTGGCTCATTTCACGAGCGGCGATATTGTTTTTCTTATACAGCAGGACGGCAGATTCAAGCCGAGATATCACTTGTCCGAGTATATCCTCCTGCCCGAAGCGTAGCTTATTGACCATCGCTGTGAACCCGTCGTAGATGCGTTCTTCGCTGTAGTAGTTTGAGTTGCAGGCGTTTCTGTCGTTGACATGCCGACAGCATGCCCATTTGACGCTTCCCGACACGAGGCGTCTACGAAAATACGAGCCGCACTCAGTACACTGAATGCGGCTCGTAAGAGGATATATATTCTGTGTTGCAACCTTCGAGAAGTTGTCCTGTCTCTTTTGCAGGAGCTCCTGAACCTTGGTAAAGGCATCTTGGTCGATCAGCGGGGCGTGAGTGCCTTTTGCGTAGAACTGATCTTCCTGACCTCTGTTTGCGTATTGCTTGAACGGGACTGTCGTATCACGGTATGTTTTCTGATAGCGGCAATCGCCGATATACCTTTCGTTTTTTAGGATGTACGCGACCTTTGCCGAACGCCAAGTGCCTTTCCCGGTTTTCGTCAGGATGCGGTGGTTGTTCAACTCCCGAGCTATCTCGGTCGTGGAGCATCCGTTCAGGTACATTCTGAATATTGAGCGGACGATTTCTGCTTCCGGTTCATATACCGTCAGTTCTTTATCTATGAGACGGAATCCGTATGGAGCATTGCTGTCCACATACTCGCCCCCCTCCATGCGCTTGACAATGGAGAGGCGCTGGTTCTGGGAGATTGCTTTGGATTCTTCCTGCGCGATAGCGGAGAAGGTGTTCAAAAGCATCTCGTCGCCAAGCGCAAGGGTAAATATTCCTTCTTTTTCAAACTGGACGCCAATGCCGAGGAGTTTCAGCTTGCGAACATATACGAGCGACTCTTTTGCGTTTCTGGCGAATCGGGAAACTGACTTTGTGATAATGAGGTCTATCTGGTGGAGCTCGCACATATGGATCATGCGCTGGAACTCTGTGCGGTTATCCGCTTTCATACCAGAAAGCCCTTCGTCAGCGAAGATATCTACCAGTTCCCAGTCTTTTCGCTTCTGGATCATGCTGGTGTATACCCGCATTTGGGTCGCATAGGAGTTTTGCTGATCAGCCGAATTGGACGACACTCGGCAATAAGCGGCGACTCTGGACATCGCCATGGCTTGCCGTGTAATTGGCGATATCAGTCTTGCTTCGGGCATCAGCGTCAACTCCCTTCCTCAAAAAGTGATTATGTTTTCGCAGTTTTTGTATATGTTTTGGTCTGTATCATATTATGATACAGACCTCCGGTCGGTCGGCAACACACATTATACCGACACCTTTTCCGAATAGCTACACAATTATGAGGAAAAGAGAAAAAGAATTATTCTGCCAAAACGATGTCCGCGCCGGTCAGTTGGAGATAGTAGCTTTTTGCCCGCAGGTACTCCTTGGGGGTAATGGTGCCGAGGCTGAGCATCTCCTTCAGAACGCTCATAATGAAGAGGTAGTTGGCGTTTTTTGTGTTCAAATGAGATAGCATCTGCCTCACCACCTTACTGCGTGCTTGACTGTGCCTTTCTCCCATTCCTCGGGGTGATACTCGTCGCCGTAATCGTCTTCAACGGTATCATCATCGCTGTCATAGTCCTCCGGCTCACAGTCACCCATGTAGCTCTCTCTCAGTTCTCTCGCATAGCGACGTTCCTCCAGATTGTCAAGAAACAGATCAATGTCATAGTCGCTTTTTATTTTTTTGATGTCGTATGCGCCGCGACCGGGCGCCCAAATCTGAATGCCTTGATTATCCAGACAAGTCATAATGTCCAAGCCCATGAGCAGGCTGGTGTTGAGCTGGTCCAGGCTCTTGACCAGCAAAACATCAAAAGCTCCATCCTTGGCCGCCTGGAGCATCTGAGCAATACCGTGCCCGCCGTTTCTCGAGTGATAGTCGATGGAGAAACCAGTCAGGGTGAACTGGTTCTCGCCTGCAAAGGAGCGGAGCGTGTCCTCCAGAGTATCATAATAAGGATCGGGGCTGCGCGTCATTCTGATATAAATCCAAGCTCGCTTTTCCTGTTCGTTGTTCCTGAAAGTGTTGTTTTCAATTTCATGTATTTTCATTTGTAACAGCCTCCAACAGTATGTATTTCTTAATGTCACAAAAACGGAGACCCCCAACCTTTGACTTTGCTCGTGGGATGACGATCTCCGTGGCTTCTGACATTAAGCCTGGGTTTTCTTTTGTCAGTAATGGCTCTATTCGACACTACTTCCCGAGCCATGGCGACGAACGAGAACAGCGGCTGGCGCCGCTTCATGGGATTCTAACCCTCCCGAGGATCTCTCCGGACTGCCCCCATTGCGTGTGGCTGTGGCTGGACAGAAGTATCATTGTAGGCTGACGGGGTCGTCGCACAGCGGTTTGCCAAAACCGCCTGCCGGGGATGGTGATGCGCTCGCCGCCTTATTTGGCCGTCACTTGATGGAGCTTTCACTCCACAGGCGTGTCATGGCGCATCCCCGGTATTGCTTTTCCTTTTGGGTCCGTCAGCTAATGTGCTCTCGTTGTCGGATATGACCGCGCAAGGCGGTGTTTTTCAAAGTTCAGAGAGAAGGATTATTTTCCCCCTCACTGTGTAGCCGACGAGAAGGCGTTTTCTATGCACTTTTTTTCAAGTTTCAAAAAATTTCTTTATTTTTGCCAACCGACGAGAGGTCGTGTACTGCCTTTGGTAACCAATCCGCTCCAAATCCGATTGGTTATAATCCTCTATTGCAACAAGCGTAATTAGCTCTAAGTCTTCCAGCGAGAGACTTGCGACTTTGGCGTGCAGATCTGGGTCCTCTATAGCCTCAACCCAGCTATACCGTCCAGAGAAGTCATCCTCGCTGAAGGTGACCTTCAGTGAGTCAAACTTTTTAAAAAGCCCGGACATTCCGTCCTCATCTTCATTGATTGACTCAGTGGGAAGTGGTTGGGTGTGTTCTCTGTATCTGCGCTCGCTCAGGAAAGTGCTCCAATCAAATTCATACATTTCATCAATCTTCTCTTTAGGCATCCCTGCCTTGCGGTACTTTTTGCGGAGGATTGCCCACCGTTGCTCAAATTTCTTTCTCTCTGCGGCATTATTAAAGCCCATAGTTCATTCTCCTTTTTGTTTTCTGGTTTTGGGATAAAGTCAAAAACCAGAAACCGGGAGGAGAACGGCAGTGTACTGTACTGTGCTTTTCCATGCTTACTCTCCAAAAAGGGCGGCAAAAAAGGCCGGGCGCGATATTTCATCACGCCCGGCCTCTCGGCTCCCGTATTGGCTGGAGAGGGTACAAAAAAGCCGCAAGGCCTGCTTTTTCAGGTCTTGCGGCGGATAGTCAGTATTCCCCAGCATGGACAGTCTAACATATTGACAGTCGCTTGGGAGTAGGTGAAGGGTCGGTTTTTAGTGGGAACTTAGTCGGTAAACAGTCGGTAAACAGTCGGTGAAGCTCAGGAAGAGTGTACCCGAACAGGCAAACGCCAAACAGGTAGAGCGCCTCCTTCTTGCGGGCATAAAAGACGCTGCGTTCAATGTTCAGCAATTCCGAAATCTCCGGCTCCGTCAAAGGAAAACGGCTGATGTACTGCTTGTCCAGAATCTCATAGTAGATGCCACCATACACAGGGTATTCCTTCAAACGGACGAGCGCCCGGTCAATGAGGTCGATATACATGCGCGTTTCGCAAACGCAGCAGACACGCTCAGCAAATCTGTCGGCCTCAATGTCTGGAGCGAACTCTGCAAGATATCGGATTCCCGCATCTAAATCGTGGGCGCCTGTTTCATAGGCATAATCTCTAATTTCTTCAAGGCGCTCACTGATTGCCCATGTGACATCTCGGTATGATGCCAGCAGCAGCCTCGACTTGTGAAATACCGTGTCGCTATCCATTCCAAGGGACGCTATTTTTGCTTTGTGCTTTTTCAAAGCTGCTGTTTCTTTTGCCATCGCTATACCTCCCTTAACCATAACCATAGGCGGAAACTTCTGCTTGTTAGTCTCGTTAGCACACCGGCTAACACAACGGGGAAAAGGTGGCGGGGTCTTTGCCCCGCCCATTGTTTCAATCACAAACAATAACATCCATCGACCGCAGCATTCCAGCTTGCTTGAGCCGAATGCGGATCGCTGTCCGTGAAACATCAAAAATCTCAGTCAGCTCTGTAATAACATCGGAAGTTTCCTTCGAGCCGCAGCCGTCGATAATATAACTTCCTGCGTGATGGCGGTGCATTGCCGCCACGGCTTCTGGATAGAACACGCTGGCCGGCATCAGCATGGCAGAAGCGAACCTGTCAGCCTGCCACTCCAGCCAGTCGCTCTCCGACCAGTATTCACGCCTTTTCTCTCTGTTGGTAATTGCTTCACGGCAGGCAATAAAGCGCTTCTCATGGCGCAGATTATATTTGGGACCGTCTGCGTAGTACATTTGCCGATGTATGATCCAGTGGGCGACCTCGTGGGACACTGTAAAACGACGCCGGTGGTGCTGCTCATCGATCATGAGTCTGGCATCCACAACAATGGTTCCGCTCATATATTTCTCTTTAACAACCTGTTTTTCGAGGCTCATTACCTCAACATTGATATCGTCGAAGCTGATCATCCCAAGAACGCTGCCTCTTGCCGAAAGATAGCGGTCAAGGATTGTCAGACTATATGCCTCGTCTGCAAGAGCCTCGATTTGGAGTGGCTGCGCCTTCTTCAGCATATATGGTGCGTATTCACGCAATACAAGCTCGGCAACGCTGTCGAAATCCTTACTGCAGAAAAGATACATACCATTACTCTTTTGAATTAAGGGAATCTGCATGATAATTTATCCTCCGTTTTCTATAGAATCAATTATCCTGATCCACATGGTATCAGATATATTGCAGTCTCTGGCCTTCCGCAGTGCGACTCTTGCCAGCTCTGAGTTCTGCATGTAGTCGCTCAGATCGGGGTACAGGCCTTGACGTCGATGCCCAACCAAGTCATACAAGGTGTTTTCGTCCTCCCGAGAGAGGCATAATCCCTTGATAAAAGCAGGGAGCAGCTTCTCAGACGGAGTTCGATTGTCCTTCTCAATGTCGTGCAGATATGGAGCTGCAATATCCAGCTCGGCTGCAAAGCCTCTCAAGGTCTTGCCAAGACTTTCCCGCCTTTCGCGTATAAAACTCCCGAGCGTTACTGTATCCATTTTTGCGTCCTTCCTTTATTGATACATCATTCCTGGCATCTTCACGATCTCGCGCCCGTCACAGGGCATTTTCAAATTCCCCATGAGGCAGGCCGAGGTGATAGCATGTTTTCCAAACCGGCTGCGGATTTCCTCTACAGTTGTGTCCAGCCGCTCATGCTTGTCCCTTTTGGCTGCATCCTCAAAAAAGCTGATTTGTGAGGGGGTATCAATTGGAATCAAATTGATTGCTCTGACTGTCACTGCTCGGACCTTGTTCACCCAATGGTAGTTTGCCTCGAACACCTGTCTTGCTTTGCAGGCAATCTCCTTGGGGCTTTGCGTCTGAAACTCGAGCGGCGCTTGAAACTGCTTATAGTACAGATCGTTGTCCCGGATAAGGATTTGAACGCCTCGCGCCGTCAGCTCGTGGAGCCTCAGCCTGTGCCCTATGTCCTGTGATAGCTCCAGCATGACCTTCCAGACTTCCTCGTTGTTCTCGAGATCAGCATTACAGGTGATGCCGTGTCCTACGCTCTTTACCGGGGACACATAATCTCCCGGCATTACTCTGGAATTGTCCAGGCCGTTCGCATACGACCAGAGAGCGATGCCGTTGACACCGAGCATCTGCTTGAGGAACTCCTGCGAGGTGTTGGCAATGTCCCCGATGGTATGAATGCCATAACTGTCAAATTTATTGGTTGTCGCCCGCCCAACATAGAGGAGATCTGACGCAGGGAGCGGCCATATTCGTTCTTTGAAGTCATCCCGAGAGATACAGGTGATGGCATCCGGCTTCTTTAAGTCGCTGCCTAATTTTGCAAAGATTTTGTTGTAGGAGACGCCGATGCTTACGGTGAGCCCCAACTCGGCCTTTACTGTCTTCCGGATTTCTTCTGCGATCTCAAATCCGCTGCCAAATAATCCGCTGCCGCTGACATCGACCCAGCATTCATCCATGCCGTACCCTTCGACTTGATTGCTATATCTCTCGTAGATTGCTCTCGTCAACTTGGAGAACTTCAGATACTCGTCGTATTGCGGCGGAACCATGATAATGCCTGGGCAGCACTGCCGAGCCTCCCAGTTGACCATGCCGGTCTTTACGCCTCGCTTCTTGGCAAGTTCGGATTTTGCAAGAATAATACCGTGCCGGGACTCGGTGGAGCCACACACGGCGACGGCCTTATTTCGCAGATCCGGGTTCAGGAGCATCTCAACGCTGGCGTAAAAGCAGTTGAGGTCGCTGTGCAGTATTACTCTCTCCATAATTTTTCTCTCAGAGCTCTTGACAAAAGGTGAAACTTCATATACTATTTGGGTGTAATCGGATTTCACCCGTGCCATGATTATACGCAATCACATTTCACTTGTCAATAGTAATTCCAAAATTAAGTGCAAACGGATTTCACTTTCAGGAGGCACAACATGAAGTTTGGAGAGAAAGTGCGTGAAGAACGCACGAAAAAGGGACTCACTCAGCCGGAGCTTGGCAAGCTGGTTGGCGTGACAAAGCGCACTATTATCGGCTGGGAGTCAGGCGAACGATATCCTCAGAAGCGGGAACTATACGACAAGCTCGCTTCTGTATTTGGCGTTCCCTCAAACTATTTGGCTTCTGAGGATGAAGAGTTCATTACTGCCGCTTCCGAGCAATACGGAATCAAGGGTGAGCGGGATGCCAAGGCTGTGCTGACTCAGGCAGCCGCTGTCTTTGCCGGTGGTGAGCTCAGCGACGAAGACAGACTGACGTTCATGACCGAGATTCAACAGCTCTATCTTGAGTCGAAGGACATTGCGGCAAAAAAATTCACCCCCAAGAAGTACAGAAAAGACGAGAAGTAATCTGCCGCCTTTCCTTACAGCGACCTGTCCGTATTATTGGACGGCGTTCGTTGTAAACTGGACGGTGGAAGTATTCTGCACATGATTGGAGGTGTGGTAATGAGCGGGGACTATATTCATCGTGAAGTTCTCAGAATTCAGGCGAAGTATAAGACGTCTGATCCCTACGAGCTGCTGGACGCTCTCGGTGCGGAGCTGCGTGAGTCGTGCGCCTATGGTCCGAAGGGATTGAAGGGATATTGTTATTTTTCAAAACGGACTATCTTTGTCGTCATCAATGGCTGCCTGTCAGAGATAGAGCAACGCATCGTTGCCATGCACGAAGCTGCTCATATTGTGCTTCATCAAGAGCTGATAAAGCTCGCACCGATGAAGGACAAGGTAATCTATGATATGACTTCCAAGACAGAGTATCAGGCTAATCTGTTTGCCGCAGACTTTCTTATCTCTGATGAGGAGGTCGAGGAGCTGACGGCTCGGGAGGACATGGACTATTTTCGTATGTGCAATGAGCTTTGTGTGAGCCCTGACCTGATATCCTTTAAGCTGTTTTCCATGATCCAGCGAGGCTATCGCTATAATCTTCCGCAGAACCTGAACAGTACATTTTTGAAGAGCTGACGCTTTTGCGTCCGAGGAGCCAATATGAATACGAAGGTATATGTGCCGGTCATCACTGCCTTTGATTCGGAGGGTCGTATGCAGCCCTTCCGCATCCGATGGGAGGATGGCGAGGTATACAAGATTGATCGGGTTCTTGATGTTCGACCTGCTCCCGCGCTGAAAGCCGGGGGACAGGGGGATCGCTATACAATTCAAATCAACGGAAAACAGAGCTATCTGTTTTTTGAAACCAGCACCGACCAAAGCGGTCCGGTCAAGGGTCGCTGGTTTGTCGAACGACGAGATATTGGCGGCAAGTGAGCTATCGAAGGGAGATGACCAATCAGATTGAAGGCTGCATTTATTGCCCAGATCGACCAAGGTGTCCATGAGCAGGAAATGACTGCTCTAAACAATGCGCTTTTGGCGCTGATTTCTTCACAGGGTGTTGATGAGTTTATTCTCTCATATCATGACATCGAGGCTTATGCGGCACCGATCCTCAAGGAGCTGCAGGTTCAATACCCATATATCAAGGTTACGCATACTCAGGAAGCACGAGCGCTCGCTGATATTTACATCATCGCTTATTTTTGCAATACTTGCTCAAAATATAAGACCTGTGACCGGGAGTCACGGCTAAAAGACGAAATGAACATGAAGATACCCGGAAAGCCTTATATTATGCTTCAGGATTTCATTGCTACATCTGCTGTCTAAATGATGATACTCATGAAGATAATGGTAGTCTCCATAGGAATCAACAGGCCACATAGAAAAGCCGACGGAATCCGGTCAGGGTTCCGTCAGCTTTATTTTTTTGAGCAGCACTAAGCCCTTCGTTTGACTTAGCTCTTTGATTTGAACATATCATCGGCAATGTACCGGTATTGTGGGAGTTGGTCAAGATACACGCCGAACCGAGATTCTATCTCCAGCCGTATGTCAAGTGGTGCTTCCGCCAAAGTGAACTCGTGACTGGTATTCTCCATAACATCGTTAGAAATCTCATGAAGGAGTTCTTCACAAAGTTCTTCTGCGCTCTCAATAATAACGGGCTCCATCTCTATGCTGAATTTGTCAGGGTCAATATTGAGAAAAACATAGCCAAGTTTATCGGACAACACAATATCTGCGTAAGGACTGTCCTTGATATACTCAGCAAAGACAGCAATAACCTTTTCAATTTCATCTTTTTTCGTCTGGGTATATAGTTCATCAGTCACCTTGCGCCGCTTTTGCTCTGAATTGGATGAGTAACACCATTTCTGCGGTGCGGGGGCGTCCTTTCCTGACATGTCATTCTCTTTGACTTGGTGCTCTTCATGCCAATTTCGTATGTATGTTGCCGACTCACAGACGATTTTCAAACTCTCTACGTCCAGCGAGAAAAGCTGGCGATACAGCCTGTCCATGAAGACACCCTTATCTGATAATTCCGCATGGCACATAATATTGGGCGCGATATTTAGGGCATGGATGAGTTTTTCGATAGTTAAGTAATACGAACTTGTAGTCCCTTCTTCAATCTTCTCTATCGTTCGCACGTCCATATCGACTTCGTCGGCCAGATCCTGCTGTGTCCAGTTTTTTTCCTCACGGGCCTGCTTAACCAATAGACCGCAATATTCGTTTATTGAGTACACTACAATCCCTCCCTCGATAATAGTGTATCACAATAAGGCCAAGCCTCAAAACATTGCAGTTCACCATGGGTGGAACTGCTGGTACATTGCAATGCACAAAACGGGTGCAAAATAAACTGACCAGTCGATTTGATAGCGTCTGGCCAGTTTCAAATACCACTATTTATTATTACACGATGTTTGGGGGTTCGTCATCCTGAATGACGCATACAGGCTCGTGCAATTCCGCATAAAACATTCCGCCGGGCTCCCAGTCTTTCATCGTCAGTTCGCGGGCAAACATCTTTGGTTCCGCATAAAAAACCATTCATCCACGCTATCTCTCATAGCGTCTTCATAATCGCCGAAATCCTCATAGTCCTTCCAATCAACCGAGGTAGTCAGCCAGTTGATATAGCGTGTTGCAGTATTTTATTTCCGCCCTCCCCGACGTCTGTAGTCCTTCTGGATCTCATCACTCCAGCCGGTCGGCATAGCGGAGCATGCACGGAAGGTGGCGACAGTCTCGCTCATGACTCGGAAGTTGAGTGCCGTTCCCTCACCATCCGCATGGTAGTTCTGCGCTCTGTCCGGTGCGATCCCAAAGCGGCTTGCCGTTTCGACAGCGTCAATGTTGGCACCGAGAAATACGAATTCCCAGCCATACTTTTCCTTCTGCCGCTGAATCTGTGCCTTAACCTTGTCGGACGAGTATTCGCGGCTGGCGTTTTCTTCGCCGTCCGTGATGATGACAAACATCACGTTTTCCGCTCTGAATTCATCCGCCGTGTGACGCTGCGCATTGCTGATCTTGTTGATCGTCCTGCCGATGGCGTCAAGAAGCGCTGTGGAGCCACCAACGGAGTATTCCTTTTCGGTGATTGGGCTGACCGCACAGATGTCGATGCGGTCGTGGAGAAGCTCATAACCGTTATCGAACAGGACCGTGGTGATGAGGCATTCGCCATCGACCTCTTTTTGCTTCGCCAGCATCGAATTGAAGCCACCGATGGTGTCCTTCTCCAGTCCGCTCATGGAGCCGCTCTTGTCCAGAACAAAGACAAGCTCTGTAAGTCCCTTTTTCATTGTCATATCCTCCTGAAGTTTTATTGTGACTTCAGGATACAGCTTTGGCGGGGGCTTGTGGTCGCTTAAAAAGCGACACTTCAAAGATGCATTTCAAGCGTCGAAAAATGTCTTTTCCAATTGCTCTGCATCACTTGGTTGATGACGTCCTTAATACCCGCTGAATGCTCTGTCGGCATGAGACAGATATAATCTCGCGTTGATCCCCGCGAGTATTTCAATGCTGTGATTTCTGCATTGGACAGCTCTGAGATGTGGAATAGCCACATAAATCTTTGCAGATAGACTTCTTCTTGTTCGCGGCAACGGTGATTATAAAAAATCACGCTTTGTCCGTGAGTGTAATAATCGACTACTTCCTGCTGGAAGAGATATTTACAACTTTTTGCTCCAGTGGGGGAAACGCTTTTCACAAGCAAGCCTTTGTCGGGGTCATGAAATACGATATCTGCACTCTGGAGCTGGCTCAGTGCAGCCTCGTGCCAGAGCTTTCGCGAAAATGCATCAGACGGGGGGTGAAAGCGGCTGGTGATAGTAAGCGGCATTGGGGATTAGCTCAGCGTCTTCTATTGCCACAATGCTGCGCTGGCCAAACACAATGTCGCCCAATGCAGTTCTCAACACATCGTCGCAGCCATCAAACTGTTTGCTGGACAAATAACCGATATGCTTTCCGTCCTCGTTGTGACTCTCATCCGGCGCCAGATACCAGTTTACGCCGATGTGATATCCGACCGCTGCCAACTGACGTAGCAGTCCTATTTTCCCAAAGTCACCGACGTCACCGGCGTATCTGTTCTGCATCGTTAACCTCCCAGCAGCGGCTGGTCGTACTTGAACAGCACCTCGTTGATCTCAAAGATGTCGAACCTGCCGCTCACGATGAAGTATTCCACGATGACGTCGAACTTCCGGCTGTGAGACAGAGCGAAGCCCGCGCGCTCCAGCAGATCGTCGGTTTCATCCGGCGTCAGCTCCAGCGCTATGGCAAGAGCAAGAATCGTCCTCTTTCCGGGCATATAGCCCTTGCCGGTTCTAATTTTGGAAAATAGTTTCCGGTCGATGTTGGCTCTCTTGTAGACCTCGACATCTGTCTTTCCCTTGGTGTCAATCAGACGCAGGAGTGTTTTCCCGAAAGGCTCGTCCAGATTTCCGACCAACTCGTCGATGTCGGTGCCCGCCGCGGCCGGAGCTGCCATGCTCGGCATTGGCGCATTGTAGTTGATGATTGCGTCATCCGAGAGAGCTTCCCGCTCCACATCCAAAAGGTCGCGGCGATGAATCCGGTGTTCCTCCACATAGTGTTCGTCTATGTAGCTTTCGATTTCGCCCAGCAGTTTCCCGCTGACGGCGAAAGCCGTCTTGTCAAAAACGGCGAGAAACACATCCATATCGCTGCTTTGTAGATAATCCGTAATGGCGGAGGACGCCACCTTCAGGGCCTCGTCCTTCGGATACCCGAAGATGCCGCTTGAGATAAGCGGAAAAGCTATGCTCTGGATATGATTCTTGGATGCCAGTCGCAGAGACTCAGTATAAGCCGAGCGCAGAAGGGCTTCGCTCTGCTGCGCGTTCCCATGCCGATATACCGGGCCGACTGCGTGAATGACATATTTGCAGGGAAGCGCAAAGGAAGGTGTAATCGCCGCCTCGCCGGTCTTGATGGGTGCAACTTTATCGCAGGCCGCCTGAAGCGCCTGCGCACCGGCAGCCTTGAAGATTGCTCCGCATACGCCGCCGCCCATCGTAAGGTCGGTATTTGCGGCGTTGACGATGGCGTCAACCGTCATTTTCGTAATGTCCTGACGGACAATGGTAAACGGCATATTGTCACTTCCTTATCTTGCATATGCTCGGAACGGCTATTTGCCCTGCTTGTATTTCCTCTCCAGCAAGTCTATCGACTGCTTTGTCGGCGCAAGGTCATATTCGTATATATCCTTGTATATCCGGGGGGCCTTCTTAAGTCTGAAGTTCATATCATCCATGTCGAAGGAGTCAAGCTCCAGCGTATTGGTACCAAGCCATTTGCTCAATTCCTTATATCTGGGGCCCTTTTTCGTTTTGAATGCTTTGACCAATTCCGTGAGGCCGCCTGTACCGCCGCAGTCCTCAATGATACCGTAACCTGCGCCATCGAGAACGCGCGGAAGTTCCTTTCCGGGCAGTGCCTTATCTTCGATAATTTTTTCAAGGATGAGCTTTATCTCCCAACCGTCGCCATAATCATAGGAGAAGGTAAGCCTCTCGTTCTCGCGGTCAACCGCATGCTTTACCATAGTATTAGCGGCATCCATGGTGCGTTGACCGGGCAAAGCGATGTCGTCTTCATTGGAAAGTTCAATGTGGATAACCGAGAGCTCCGGCCGATCCTCAAAAATATCTGCGGCCTTGATATTCACCGCACTGTCGGCATGGTTTTCGATGCAGAGTCTGAAATTGTCCGCAAAAGGGACGTCAAAGCAAAACATATGGCTGGCTTGCATCTCAAACATTGTCATCAGGATATAGCCCAGCCGGGCCATTGAGATATTGTTCAGTACTTGAAAACGCCGCCAGATCCTTGGCTCATAGTCGTCAAGCTCTGCATAGAACTGAAATATCGGTTGTGATGCCATATGATTCTCCTTCTCATTAGGTATCATTGCGGATGATGCCGGTTTGCTTGTCCTACGCGCAAATATATAAATATTATATCACAGATAACTCAAGCATGACATTTAAATATAACCCATTACCAACGACCTTGCTTTGGGCTGCCAATTCTCATTGCGTCAAAATTGTCGTAAGAAAGGTCGATTCATGGTATGAGATATTTATTTTTACGCAGTATCCAAGCGGGCGATAAACTGTCACAATTTTTGGTTGTTTTTGGTGTGCTTCAACTCACGCTGATGAAGGGTGGTAAGGTCGTCAAGGTGGGTGAAATATGCGCCAATTTTGACTTGTTCCGCTATTTCTGGAAGTACGATCGGAAAGTCAACAAGGATGTTTTGATTAAGATGTTTGATTGTTCCTCCAGTAGCTTTTTTATCAACATAATCCATCAAAAAAGGTGCTTTTAGGTACTGGAATAAATACTTGCTATCGACTGCTTTTTCATCTTTAATCTCAACATTAAAGACACCTGCATTAAGCGTTGATGGCATTGATAAGCCCTGTACATAAGCAACTTTTCCAAGAGTGCCGTCTTTTGTGATTAGTATGCTTCCGTTATCAATTTGAATATGCGTATCTTGCTCATAACGCACCTTTTCGACATAGTGGCAAGTCGAGTAATTTATTGCTCCATCTTCAAAGTCTGTTCCTGTAATCAACATATAATCGCCGCTATCAAGAAACTCAGATGTTCTAAGATTTTGCCATCCGATTCTTGCGTGCATTGTTGCAAGTTCCTCTAACTTACGCTGTTCCCAAGCGAATGCCAAAGGATAATCCATTCTGATTTGTAGCGTAGAACCGAAGAAAGCGCACATACGCTGATGAAGGGTGATAAGGGTGTCGAGGGTGTCAAGGAACTGCCCGATTTTGCGCTGTTCTTCAATTTCTGGTAATGCCACTTCACCCATGCAGAGTTTGTCATAGTAGAAGTAAAGGCGCACTCCACCTTCTTGCAGTTGAACAATGAGTTTTTGAAAATCGGGTGACTTAAACCAATGCCAAAGAAGTCGGTCGTCAATATCTTCCGTTGTCTTGAAAACCTCGTAAAGTGAGCTTACTATCACGTTTTTAGCGGTATTCTGATATCCGATAGAGCCAACATTTATTCTTGCTGGATTGTAGGCAAATGAATTCGGACTGACGATATAATACATCCTTTTATCCGCTTCACGCATCGTTCCGCCGTTTTCAAACTGCTCATTTTGAGGGACAAACCCACTTTCATTTGTGATTGAATAACTCTCCAACGGTAGGTTTTCTCTGTTCTTTTCACCTGCCGGATAGGTGATATCTGAGAACTTACGCTGTTCCCAAGTAAATGCCGCTGTGAATCTTGTTTAATCGAGGGTAAATATGCGCTTGACGCAAAATTATATTTGAAATATCAGATTTAATATTGAATTTCCAAATCTTTTTGAGTATAATAATAAGTGCTTTGAACTTACACTCAGGTTCAGCGAAAGGATGAGTGCATTATGGCTGTGAGTTACAAGAAACTGTGGCACATACTTCTTGACAGAGACATGAAAAAGAAAGACCTGCAAAGCGCAGCCGGGCTGACCAGCTACGCCATGAACAAGTTGAGCAGGGACGAGGATGTCACGACTGAGATCCTTGGGAAAATCTGCAAAGCTTTGGATTGCACGACGGATGACATTATGGAGTTCGTCTCGGATGACAAGTGAGTCCCGCTTATCGGACAGAGTATCCCTTATAATGATTGCGAAAGCAAAGAGTAGACGGCAGAAAGGACACTGATACATATGAACAAGCAGCAGCTGGCAAATAAAATATGGGAATCAGCTAATAAAATGCGATCCAAAATCGAGGCCAACGAGTATAAAGACTATATTCTCGGCTTCATCTTCTATAAATTTCTTTCCGACAAGGAAGTAAAATACCTGAAAAGCATCGGATTTGATGATGACACCATGGAGCAGGTAACGGAAGACGCAGGAGAACTTGTGGAAAATGTTCAGAAGAACATTGGCTACTTCATTTCCTATGAAAATCTTTTCTCAACATGGCTTTCCATTGGATCGGACTTCAATGTCTCCAATGTCCGGGATGCGCTTTCTGCATTCAGCAGACTGATTAACGCCTCACACAAAAAGGTTTTTGACAAAATCTTTGATACGCTGCAAACCGGTCTTTCCAAGCTGGGCGACAGTTCCGGCACGCAGACAAAGGCCATCAGTGACCTGATCCACCTGATTAAAGATATTCCCATGGACGGAAAGCAGGATTATGATGTCCTCGGCTTCATCTATGAATATCTGATTTCCAATTTTGCCGCCAATGCTGGTAAAAAGGCTGGCGAGTTCTATACGCCGCATGAAGTATCGCTTTTGATGTCGGAGATTGTGGCAAATCACCTGAAGGACAGAACCGAAATCAAAATATACGACCCCACCAGCGGTTCCGGCTCCCTGCTGATCAACATCGGCAAGAGCGTCGCCAAGTATATGGGCAGCGGCGACAAGATCAAATACTATGCCCAGGAGCTCAAGGAAAACACCTATAACCTCACCCGCATGAACCTTGTCATGCGCGGGATCATTCCTTCCAATATTGTGACGCGAAACGGCGACACACTGGAAGAAGACTGGCCGTATTTCGATGAGAGCGATCCGGTCGGAACCTATGACCCGCTGTATGTGGATGCCGTCGTTTCTAATCCTCCTTATTCGCAGAACTGGAACCCAGTCAATAAGGAAAACGACCCGCGATATAAACGTTACGGCACCGCTCCGAAGGGCAAGGCCGACTACGCATTTCTGCTGCATGATCTTTATCATATCAAGCCGGACGGCATTATGACCATTGTTCTTCCCCACGGGGTACTGTTTCGCGGCGGTGAAGAAGGAACCATCCGTAAAAATCTGATTGAAAATAACAATATCGACACAGTAATCGGGCTGCCGGCCAACATTTTCTTCGGCACCGGTATTCCCACCATCATCATGGTGCTCAAGCAAAGACGGAGCAATACCGATGTTTTGATTGTGGATGCTTCCAAGGGCTTTGAAAAAGTCGGGAAGAACAACAAGCTTCGTTCCTCAGACATCAAGCGTATCGTTGATGTGGTTTTGCATCGGGAAACAGTGGACAAGTTCTCGAAGCTCGTGACCCGTGACGAAATCCGAAGCAACGATTATAACCTGAACATTCCCCGCTATGTGGATTCCTCGGAAAAGGCGGAAAGCTGGGATATTTACGCCTCCATGTTCGGCGGTGTCCCTGCGGCGGAGGTGGAAGACCTCGGGGCCTATTGGGACGCGTTCCCGGCGCTGAAGGCGGCGCTGTTTTCCGATTTGGGCAGCGAATATCTGCACTTCGGCGTTGCGGATATAAAAAAAGCCGTCGAGGAACACGGCGATATTCGCACCTTTGAAGGGATGTTTGATACCGCTTTTGCGTCGTTTGATACGGTGTTGTACAGGGAACTGTTGGGCGATGTGCAAAGCGTCAATGTTTCCAAGGAGGAAAGCGTTCTTGCCTCTCAGATCTTCGAGCGTCTGGCGGGCATTCCGCTTGTCGATCAATACGAGGCCTACCAGCTTCTTGATAACGAGTGGACGCGCATTGCGGTGGATCTTGAAATTGTTCAGACAGAGGGCTTTGACGCCGTCAAAAAAGTTGACCCAAACATGGTGATCAAGAAGAAGGATAACAAGGAAACTGAGGTGCAGGACGGCTGGGTTGGTCATGTTTTCTCCTTTGAGCTTGTTCAGAATCAGATGCTCTCAGACGCCGTAGCGGCGCTGCACGGCAACGAGAACAGGCTTGCCGAAATCGTCTCCGAGTATGACGAACTGTTGGAAGAACTGCCGGAGGAAGAGAAAGAAAAAGACTTTGTCAACGATGACAAAACCGCATTTGTCCCGGCAGAGGTGAAAAAAGCCATCAAAGCCAAAGATGTTGACACGGATGTTCTTGCCATCCTCAAAAAATACGATAAATTGAGCACCGAGGAAAAGGAACTGAAAAAGAAGATCAGGGCCGAGGCCGCTGATCTGCAAATGAAAACCAAAGCCACGATTGAAGCGCTCACCGATGAAGAGGCCTATGAGTTGCTCCGCTGCAAATGGATCGAGCCCATTACTGCGGGCCTGAAAAAGCTGCCCGGCAATATTGTAACCGTGTTTGCTGCAAAGTTGGAGGCTCTTTCAAAGAAATATGAAACCACTTATTCCGAGGTGGAACAGCAGATCAAAGAAAACGAGAGCTCACTTTCCGCCCTGATTGACCAGCTGACCGGCAGTAAATTTGATTTGCAGGGGCTTTCCGAGTTCAAAAAGTTGCTCGGAGGTGAAGAATAATGGTGGAAAACGCAAAGAAACCTGCTATTCGCTTCTCCGGATTCACGGATGCTTGGGAACAGCGTAAGCTGGGGAATGTTGTTGATGTCCGAAGCGGAAAGGACTATAAGCATCTTCAAGAAGGTACAATTCCAGTCTATGGCACAGGCGGATATATGCTGAGCGTCAATGAAGCATTGTCGTATTCTGAGGATGCTATCGGCATCGGTAGAAAAGGAACAATAGACAAGCCGTATATTCTGAAAGCACCGTTTTGGACGGTAGATACGTTATTTTACGCCGTTCCGAGAGATAAATACGACTTGAATTTTGTATTTGATATTTTTCAAAATATCGACTGGAAAAAGAAAGACGAGTCTACAGGTGTACCAAGTCTTTCAAAAACCGCAATCAATGAAATAGATACACTTGCTCCAGAAGAACCTGAGCAAAAAGTAATAGGCTCATTCTTCGCGGAAATTGACAACCTTATCACCCTTCATCAGCGTAAGTATGACAAGCTGCAAAATGTCAAGAAATCCATGCTTGAAAAAATGTTCCCGAAAAATGGTAGCGATGTACCGGAAATTCGCTTCGCCGGATTTACTGATGCTTGGGAACAGCATAAGTTGGGGGAAGTTGGAAATATAGTTACTGGCTCAACCCCATCGACAGCGGTTGCCGAATACTATTCAAGTGATGGAATACCGTGGGTAACTCCAACTGATATATTCGAAAATATTACAAATAACACAGCAAAAAAGCTAAGTGTGAAAGGTCAACAAGCAGGCAGAGTTGTTCCCCAAAATACGATATTGGTAACCTGCATTGCAAGTATTGGAAAGAACACAATGCTTGGTACAATGGGCAGTTTCAACCAACAGATAAATGGTCTCACGCCAAACGAGGATAAATATTGTCCTTACTTTTTGCTTACAGAAAGTGCTTTGTGGTCTGCTCAGATGAAACGTTCAGCAGCAGCCGGAACAATGCAAATCGTAAATAGAACAGAGTTCTCGGAACAAAGAACAATGATACCGACTTTACCAGAGCAACACCAAATTGGCGCATTTTTCTGTAACCTCGACACCCTTATCACCCTTCATCAGCGTGAGTTGGAAAAGCTGAAAAATCTCAAAAAAGCGTGCCTTGAAAAAATGTTCGTGTGAAGAAAGGACGGAAATCATGGCTTTGGAAAACAAATTCGGTATTACCGATTCAGCCGAGCTTGCAAGGGTTGAAGAAAAAATAAGCAAAACAAAAGCGATTGCGTTGTTTGAAAGCGGAGCGCTGGATACCTTTGAGGTTGGAACCTTCAAAGGCTTGTCCGCAATCCACAAATATTTATTTGACGAGATTTATGACTTTGCCGGCAAAATCCGAACGGTCAATATTGCAAAGGGCAATTTTCGCTTTGCTCCCGTCATGTATCTTGAAGCAGCGCTGGAGTATGTCGGCGAAATGCCGCAGAAAACCTTTGACGAAATCATCGAGAAATACGTCGAGATGAACGTGGCGCACCCGTTCCGCGAGGGCAACGGACGCAGTACAAGAATCTGGCTTGACGCTATTTTGAAGAAGGAACTACACTTCGTGGTTGACTGGAGCCGTGTGGATAAGGAAGATTATCTTCTCGCCATGGAGCGCAGCCCAATCAAAGATACTGAAATCAAGGTTTTGCTCAAAAACGCATTGACGGATCAGGTGAATGACCGCGAAGTCTATATGAAAGGCATTGACGCGAGCTACCACTATGAAGGCTACAACACCTTCCGCACTGATGAACTCAGTGAATAAGCTGGTACTTCTTATCCAAAGCAATGAGTCGAAATTTGTAAAAAAACTTTGGTAATCCTGATTATTGGACAAGTAATGTGCAGAGATTACAATAAACTGTTAGGCAACAGCCCTCACAAAAACCTGCATGAGTTGATTATCAAGCATGACAAATTGATTTCTTTCCCAGTTTCGCCTGTATTTTAGGTATACTTACATACTGAGACTTCTACCTGAGGGGTTCGATATTATGAAAATTGTTAATCACGAAGTCAAACATAAAACCTTTGGCAAAGGAATCATTATTGCGCAAGACAATGCGATCCTGACTGTGCGCTTTTCCAGTGTTGAGAAGCGCTTTCAATATCCGGAGGCTTTTCGGACTTTTTTGCAATTTTCCGAAGATACTCTCAATATTGCTATTCAGGAAGAGATTTGCCAGCTTGATCGGGCAAAACGTGATGCAATAATTGCTCAAAGTTCTACGCCTCAGGCAATCACAAAACCACAGGCTTTGAAAAGATCTCGTGATGAACGTCCTAATATCGCGTTCAAATGCAATTACTGCGATGGTGGCGTCTCGGATAAGTCTGTAGGATTTAACGGAGTCTGCAGTGACGCGGTTATCTATAACAACATTGATGTGGAACATCGGACATGGTGTTGCTCCGAGGACTGCAACTGTCCGCGCTACCTCAACGGGGAGATCACACGGGAAGAGCTTGAAGAAATGTGCAAAGCCGATGGATTCATCTGTTATGAAAGCCAAATGCTGCGTGACTGGAAAGCTATGGCTGGGATCGTGCAGAGCGGAGAACGCAAGGGACAACCTATGCATTTGAATCAGGTGCAGCCGAACAGCCTTTGCATTCTGACGACACGTGACCCATATTCCACAGAGGACCAGCGTTACATTTTTGCGGCGTTTTTGGTGGACGATACATATGGCGGCGATGACTTGGATGAAGGGTTTGTTACGACGCGTTCTGAATTTCGCTTACAGCTATCTCCTGAAGAAGCGCATAAGATGCTGTTCTGGAATTATCACGCGAACGGAAAGCAGCCGGAAATGGTTGCTTGGAATTCGGGCCTTCATCGATATATGACGGATGAACAGGCTGCCCAAATTCTCCGCGATATTGCGTCGCTTAAGCAAAACACTCGGGATGCGGAACTTGCCCAACGATTCTTTGAAACGTTCTGTGCATTAACAAAAATCGATGCGAACACCTTGAGAATGCCGCAAGGCGCACTAAAACAGGGAGGCTCCAACAGTCCCAAGGTGGTGTTATTAAGATGATCTCTTCAAGTATGCAGATGGGCTGGATTGACTTCTCTAAAAAAGAGCGTGGAGACGTTACTACGATATTGCGGCTTCTGGGTACCTCGTCCGCTCTCGATGAAATCGGCATTGGAACGATTCGCGATGGGTTTTCCAATCATTTGTTCCCGGGGCTTTCCACTCAGCAGACGAGGGCAAAGTACTTCGTTCTGATTCCATACCTGTTCTCTATGGCCGAAAAACAGCGTTTTATCAGGAGAGGCGATGTAGGTGCATGGATTCATCGCCAAGAAGACGCTCTCGTCAAAACGCTTGTCGAAAATTCAGGAAGCGGAGAACTCGGAATCATCGGAACACGAAATCTTAAGCAAGGAAAACCGCTTGTGCGGAAGCCCAGCGACATCTACTGGACGGGTCTGCACGCAACTTCGATCCTGCGCTGGCCGGACTTGTCCTTTGAAGATGTGTGTTCGATCCTCTATGCGAGACAGCAGGACAAGAAAAGCATCCATCTGAAAGCGGAGAGCGACGAGGCTGGCAGCGATGATACGGATGCCGCAAACGGAGAACAGGTCCTTTTTGCCCCAATCACAGCCGGGTACGATCTTTTTTCCTCAGCGTCAATCGATTTGACATATTCGGAAGCGACTTATTTAAGAGAACGCTTTCTGGACAGCGAGGGAACGAAAAACTCGCTGATGGCGTATCTTCTCAAACACCCGGACGCGGTGTGCGATCAGTTTGAAGAGATCGACACGCGGCCCATGCCACGTGAGCTTGCGGCGATCACCGATCTTGCAAAAGACTTTTCCGGTTTTATATACGGCGCCCATCTTCTGTATAACGTCATCTTTTCTGATGATCAGGATAAAGATATGGCCTGCGATTTTGAAGCGTGGAAGGAAGAAGAGTACCACGCCATCGATCTGGACAGCGTGATCGGCGTTACCGGATGTTCGGCCTCCGCCGGAGCCTTCATTCATCAGTTCGACTCCTGTATCTCGAAGGGTGATATTTCATCTGCACGCCAATGTATAATTCTTCGGGAGAAGATAATGAAACGCGATAGGGCAAAGCTCGGGCATCCGGATCAGTATCAGCCGGTACACACCTACCGCTTAAACTACCGTTATAGCATTGGGAAACAAATGATTTCGGACATTTTCAGCAGATTGGAGGGATATCATGGCCCGCAGATTGTTTGACCAGGAAAGTAACCGCCTGTTTTACGGGCAGCAGCTTGTGCCGGAGCCCGGATACTCTCTCGACTTCGCCGTCGGTATGACCTATTCGCTGGATTTGAACGCTTTTCTCGGCATTCCGATCTCGCTTGGAATGCTTGACAACTTGGAGAGTGCTGGAGCGAAGAACCCGTTTTACCTACTGGAGGCAATCCGTAAGAGCGGCGATCGTATCGCCGTTTTCTGCAACGCCGGTAGTATCCATACTCCTAAGAAATCGGAGCCTGTCCATATTTTGCTTGAGCAAAGCATATTTCAGGTTGCTTTGGGTCCGAAGACGAATTTCCATCCAAAGGTTTGGGTCATACGGTATCGGAATTCCGACGGCGATACATATATTCGAGTTGTCGTTTTGAGCCGAAATATCGCGTTCGACCGATGTTTTGATATAGCTGCGTCCCTTACAGGCGAAGTCGGCGGCAGAGTATGCGAAGCGAATCGTCCGCTTTCCGACCTGCTGAGATTCGTTTCGGGGTTCGCGGACGGAGACCCGGTAAAGCGTAAGCTCATCCGGTCGGTAGCCGACGATGTGCTGAAAGTACGGGAGTTTGCACCGATGGAATGCTTTGATTCCGTGGAGTTTCTTCCGGTCGGGATTCCCGGATATAAGAAAATTGCCGAACCGGAGCTTTCCGGTGCGAGAAGTCTGGTTCTGGTTTCGCCGTTTCTGAGCGACGGAGTGGTAAAAGCACTGACCGTCTCGGCAAAGCAAACCGCGCTCATCACTCGGAAGAGCTCTATAACTCCGACCGCGCTGAGCAGCTTTCAGGACGTGTTTGTTACGAAAGAGCTGGTGCTCGATAACGAGCTTTTGGAAGAGGGCGAGTCGGAGGAAACACCGCAGCGCGATATTCACGCAAAGATATTCTTTGAGGAGCGCGACGACGGAAAGTACCTGTATTTAGGTTCCTTGAACGCCTCGGCCAACGCGTTTTATCACAACGTAGAGTTTATGCTCAAGCTGCGATACCGACCATATTACGCCTCGTTTACGTCCGTATTGGGCGACTTGGTTCCGGACGAGCAAAGCCCGTTTGAGCGAATTGAAACAATGGACGAGCTGTCGGAAACTGCAGAGCAGGAGGACCCGGCAGACCTGCAGGATGTTGTATATGCCGTTAAACAGGCCAAAGTAACGTCAAACGGAGAATTATATACGGTACATATCAGCTGTGGGGCGATTGAAAGTCCTTGTGAGATCGCACTGTTCGGAGCGTCTTCCGTTTATCGGAATCTGGCGAAAGAAGTCGTTTTTGAGAAGGTCTCACTGGCCTCTCTTTCGGAATTCTATATTGTCCGCAGAGGGAATGTGAGCGCCATTATTAAGATTCCAACGGTCGGAATACCGACTGAAGAGCGCGATAGCGCGATTTACAGCACTATTATCGGAGACCGGCGTGGCTTTTTTAAATATGTGTCCTTTCTTCTGTCCGATAATTACGCGGAAACGAGTCTCGAAGAGCAAATGCTTGGTATGGAGAGCGCAAATGAAGCGTCCGCATCTGCAGCTGTTGCCGGAGTATATGAGCAACTGCTCCGGACCGCCGCGGAGAACCCGGAAAGACTTGCCGCGGTGGAAAATATGATGAGCCGGCTAAATCCGGAAATTGTCGACGAGCGTTTTCGTGTGCTGATAAGCACATGCCGGTCGGCTGCAAAGCAGGTGAAACGCAAATGATCCCAAAGGACTTTCAGGAAGCAACTGCAGAGCGTATCTTTGGGATATTCAGGGACGAGGGACAGAATCACATTTTATTGGCGGACGAGGTCGGGCTTGGAAAAACGATCATAGCCAGCGACGTGATTAGTAAGGTGGCTGAATGGCATCGGATTGAAAAGAACGACGATTTTTTTAAGGTCATCTACATCTGTTCCAACATCAATATTGCGTCTCAAAACTGCCGTAAGCTGGGCATTGCTGCAGAAGACTGTCTCCATGTATCCGACAGCAGGCTCTCCATGCAGCATCTGCGCATCTATCAGACGGACGGTTCCGAGCATAATTACGAGCAGCTGATTCCGATGACGCCAGCGACGTCCTTCTCAATGACGGGCGGCCAGGGTATCCAGGAGGAACGTGCGCTGATTTTTGTGCTTCTGCGGCGTTTCCGCGATTTTAGTCATGTGCGTAAGCATTTAAATCAGCTTTTTCAAATGGACCCGAAACTGCGGCGCTGGGACGAGATTGTCAATTACTATGAACTGCAGGTCACGGAATGCAATCGGGTGAATCCGGTCTACGTCTCCGATATGATAGATGCTCTGGAGGCCGTGTTCAAAGAAAATGAAGTGCTCTATAACAATATTTTGGGGCTTTGCCGCGCCAGAGACGTCTTTTCCATCCCTTATCGTGAGCGAAGCGATGCCATCAATAAATTACGCCGCATATTCGCTCAAATCAGTCTGGACAAACTGAACCCAGACTTGGTTATCATGGACGAGTTTCAGCGCTTCAAGGAACTGATTACGCCGCAGGATACGGAAAGTGGAATGCTATCGCAGAAGTTTCTTCACGATTCTACCGTAAAAGTCCTGCTGCTGTCCGCAACGCCCTATAAGCCGTACACGACGTTGGAGGAGCTCGCTCTCGGCGAGGAGGGGCATTACAAAGAGTTCACGGACGTGATGGATTTTCTCCTTTATGACTCGGTACGCCGGACGCGTTTCCACCACGTCTGGAGCGATTATTCGCACCGTCTGTCCGAAATGAAAACGGATGATTTCACCGCCCTGATTGCATCCAAGAACGACGCCGAGTGTGCCATGTACCAATGCGTCTGCCGTACGGAGCGGCTCACGGACAGTTTGATCGACCGGAGCAAGGCCTGCGAAATGGAGAGTGTGTCCGACGGGGACATCTCTTCCTATCTCGAATTGCAAGCGCTGATGGATCGTCTCGGTCTTGGCCGATTTCCGATTGATTATGTGAAATCAGCTCCGTACCTGATGTCTTTTATGAACTACAAGGTAAAGGATCAAATCTGTCGACGCTTGGAAGACGACGGGGATTACAAGGATACCCTATCTTCTCAGACGATGCTCCTTCGGCGTAGCCGTATCAACCGCTATGAGAAAATCCCATGCAACAACGCACGGCTTCAGCTTCTTTTTGATGAAGCTTTCGGTCAGGGCCGCAACGGCGCGGAGCTGATGCTTTGGATTCCCGCCGACAGACCGTATTATAAAACGGATAATGTTTTTTCGAGAAACGCCGGCTATTCAAAAACGCTTGTGTTTTCCAGCTGGGAAATGGTTCCCCGTATGATTGCAGGTCTGACCTCGTATGAGGCCGAGCGACTGACGATCGGACGCATCAACAATCGCGACGAAGCCGGTAAAAAGCGGTATTTTGCGGAAGAGAGCAAGCGTCGTGCCGTTTCCCGGCGTCTAAGGGACGAAACGCAAGAAGTTGTGACATACCCGTCGCGATATCTTGCGGAACTCTATCAGCCGCTTTCATACATAGATCAGACCATTCGCACGATTCACGCAGCGCTTGAAAAGCAGATCGAGGCTCGGATTAAGGACTTGTCAAAACACGTCTTTTTTTCCTATAAAGAATCCGGAGGTGCAGGGCAACTGCTTGAATTGTTGCGGTTGCTTGACGGCGAGCTGGATACGGGCAAATTGGAAGTTGTCAGCAGGAGCGCCGCGTCCTTGCTTGCAGACATGGCCATCGGCGGCCCGGGAGTCTGCGCTTTGCGCATTTTGGGTGATGCGGACTTGGCTGCAGCCGTAGCCGGAAAATTCATTTCGCTATTTAGCCGGCCGGAAGCGATGGCCGCAATGGATGTACTGTATCCGTCCGGAGACTATTATGAAAACGTCATCAGATACTGTGCTGCTGGAAACCTGCAGGCGGTCTTGGACGAGTATGTCTTCACCTTGAATCTGTCGGGGAAAGAGCTGGCCGACGCAATGTCGGCAGCATTCATCACAACCGCAACAACTCAGATAGAGACGCGGGAATCGTTTCAATACGGCAGTAAAAAAAGCGGCCTCCGCACACATTTCGCCGTTGGCTACTATGACGCGAGGATCAGCGAGAAAAGTGTGCAGAGAACGGAAAATATCCGGGCGGCCTTCAATTCTCCGTTTCGTCCTTTTGTCCTGGCAACAACGTCTATTGGGCAGGAAGGGCTGGATTTCCATACCTATTGCAGGAAAATCATACACTGGAATTTACCAGCCAATCCAATCGACTTGGAACAGAGAGAGGGACGGATAAATCGATTTCTTTGTCACGCCATCCGGCAGAATCTTGCCGAGAGTGAGTATGGAAACGCGCCATTTTCCGGGCCGGTATGGCCGGAGATTCTCCGGCGCGCGGTCGCAAAATTGAAGCCGGGGCATTCCGATCTGATCCCGTTCTGGTGCCTGCCGGACGATTTCCCGTTCACCCGCAAAATAGAGCGTATCGTCCCGATGTATCCGTACAGCCAGGATCACGAGAAATATAATCGTCTGCTGGAGGTTCTGTCTCTCTACCGGTTGACCTTGGGACAACCGCGGCAGGAAGAGTTGCTGGATACTATCAGGAAATCAAACTGGGATCTCTCACAATTAAAGAGGCTATATATCAATTTGTCGCCATATACGCGGTTGTCGAAACTGTAATGCTGCACAACTTGGAAAAAGCATGGAACTATGATGGCAGATATCTCGATAACGGAACCAAGAGTGCGACGGAAAAGAACATTTTGAATCTTTGGATAAAAAGAGTCAAATACTCTGTGTTAGGAGAAAATGCTATGGCGTTTGCAAGCGAAGCAGAATTTGAAAATGCCCTGATCCATATGCTTACCTCCTCCTGCGGCTGGGAACCGGAGGTTTTGCGGTACAAAACCGAAAAGGAGCTGCTCCAAAACTGGGCAAACATCCTTTTTGAGAATAACCGCAGCATTGACCGACTGAACGACTATCCGCTGACAGACGGTGAGATGCAGCAGATCATCGAGCAAATCAATGTTCTGCGCACGCCGTTGAAGCTTAACGGCTTCATCAACGGCAGGAGTGTGTCCCTCAAACGGGATAACCCGGAGGATAAAGAGCATTTCGGCAAGGAAATTTCCCTGAAGATCTATGACCGTCAGGAGATCGCAGCCGGGCAGAGCCGATATCAGATTGCCCAGCAGCCGAAATTCGCGGCAAAAACAAATATGCTGCCTACCCGACGCGGCGATTTTATTTTACTGATTAACGGTATGCCGCTGATTCATGTGGAGCTCAAGAAAAGCGGAATACCCGTGTCGCAGGCGTATAACCAAATTGAAAAGTATTCTCACGAGGGTGTGTTCACCGGGCTGTTTTCACTGGTGCAGGTCTTTGTTGCGATGAATCCGGAGGAAACGGTGTACTTTGCAAACCCCGGCCCCGACGGTCGTTTCAACACGGATTTCTATTTCCACTGGGCGGACTTCAACAATGAACGGATCAACGACTGGAAGGTGCTGGCCTCCACGCTGCTGTCTATCCCAATGGCGCATCAGCTCATCGGCTTCTATACGGTGGCCGACGATACAGACGGCGTTTTGAAGGTCATGCGCTCCTATCAGTATTACGCCGCCAACAAAATATCCGATACGGTTGCAAAGCACCAATGGGAAAACGGCAGCCAAATGGGCGGCTTCATCTGGCATACCACCGGTTCCGGCAAAACGATGACCTCCTTCAAATCCGCGCAGCTGATTGCCAACTCCAAAGATGCGGACAAGGTGATTTTTCTCATTGACCGCATAGAACTCGGCACGCAAAGTGCTTTGGAATATCGCGGCTTTGCGGAGGAAACGGATTCCATTCAGGAAACGGAGGACACCGCCGTTTTAATTGCCAAGCTGAAAAGCCCGGACCCGGCCAACACCCTGATCGTCACCTCTATTCAGAAAATGAGCAACATCAAGGACGATGCACTTGGCAGGCTGAAAAAGGCCGATCTTGACGTGATACTCAAAAAACGCATTGTGTTCATCGTGGACGAGTGCCATCGTGACACCTTCGGCGACATGATGCAGACGGTAAAGCAGACCTTCCCCAGGGCGTTGTTCTTTGGGTTCAGCGGCACACCAATTCAGTTAGAGAACCTGAAAAAAGGCAACACAACCTCGGATGTGTTTGGCAATGAACTACACCGATACAGCATTGCCGATGGAATTCGTGATCGGAATGTGCTGGGCTTCGACCCGGATAAGATTCTCACCTTCAAGGAAAAGGACATCCGCACCGCGATTGCTTTGGATAAGGCAAAGGCGTCAAGCGTGGCAGAAGCCCTTGGGGATGCGAAGAAGCAAAAAATCTTCTATAAATACATGAACGAAGTCCCGATGGCCGGCGTTTTGAACAGCGATGGCTCCTATACCAAAGGAATTGAAGACTTTCTGCTTGAGAACGGCCAATACCGTACAGACGAGCACCAGAAAACGGTGGTTGAGGACATTCTTGAAAATTGGGAGGTCATCAGCCACGGGCGGAAGTTTCACGGAATCTTTGCCACATCCAGCATAACGGAAGCGGTTGAATACTATGGGCGGTTCAAGTCACAGGCTCCGGATCTGAAAGTGACGGCTCTTTTTGACCCGAGCATTGACAACAACGGTACCGGAATCGAAAAAGAGGAAGCGCTGGCAGAAATCATTGCGGATTACAATGCGCGGTTCCACCAGACCTTTACGATCCCCACCTATGGCAAAATGAAAAAGGACATTCAGCTCCGCCTTGCGCACAAGAGGCCTTACGAGCGCATTGAACGGGTGCCGGAGGAACAGCTTGATTTGTTGATCGTTGTGGATCAGATGCTGACCGGCTTTGACTCAAAATGGCTGAATGTGCTGTACCTGGACAAGGTGCTGCGCTATGAGAGCATCATACAGGCGTTCTCACGCACCAATCGTCTGTTTGGGCCGGAAAAGCCATTCGGTTCAATCAAGTATTATCGCGCTCCTTACACGATGGAGCAGAACATTCACGCTGCAGTCAAGCTGTATTCAGGCGATAAGCCGCTGGGGATGTTTGCGGTGAAGTTGGATAAAAACCTTGAGAATATGAACGCAGTTTTCGTGGAGATCAAAAGCCTGTTTGAGCAGGCCGGCATCTTCAATTTTGAAAAGCTCCCGGCTGAAACATCAGAAAAAAAGAAGTTTGCAACGCTGCTCAAGGACTTCAATGTGTATCTTGAAGCCGCAAAAGTTCAGGGCTTTGTCTGGAACACGCTGACCTATTCATTTACGGACGAAGAAACCGGAGAAGTTCATGACATTGAACTTGCTCTCGACGAAAAGATATACAAGGTTCTCGTTTTGCGCTATAAAGAGCTTTTCGGAGGCGGCGAAGAAGGCGGCAGCGAAGATTCACCCTATGATCTTGAGGGCTATATCACGACGATCAACACCGATGAAATTGACGCCGATTACATGAATTCAAGATTCGAAAAATATAAGAAAGCGCTTTCCAGCGGCGATCCTGCCAATGCGGACTCCGCAAAAGAAGAGCTTCATAAAACCTTCGCCACCTTATCGCAGGAGGAACAGAAGTATGCTAACATCTTCCTCCACGATATGCAGACGGGTGATGCCCATGTTGAGCCGGGCAAAACGCTGCGCGACTACATCAACGAATATATGAAGCGGGCAAAAAATGACCAGATTCATCGCGTCGCTTCCGCTTTTGGCCTTGATGAAGAAATGCTGCGTAATATGATGGCTTTGAGCGTCGATGACGCCTCTATCAATGAGTTTGGGCGGTTCGACAATCTCAAGGCAACGATTGATATTACAAAAGCCACGGCATACTTTGAAAAGATCTCTGGCAAGAAATCGCCGCTGCCGATGGTGAATATAAAAGTCGACAAGATTCTCAGAGACTTTATCATCAATGGTGGCTATGACATTGATCTGCCGGAATAATCCCCTTCCGAAGGGCACGCTGCAAAGAGTCAAGGGAAACCTTGACTCTTTTTCTTTTACTTGGGAACAGCGTAAGTTAAGTGAGATAGCAAAAACAACTATTGGTGAGTTTGTTATTAAAACAAAACAAGACGACAATTATCCGTATCCTGTCTTTAATGGAGGTTCCTCAAATACAGGTTATTACAATGAATTCAATAACGAGGGTAACAAAATCTTGGTTAGTGCAAGAGGTGCAAATGCTGGTTTCGTAAACATCATTAAAACACGATATTGGGCAGGAAATAGCTGTTATTCAATAGATTTATTAGACAAAAATGAATTTGATACAGATTTCATTTTTCAGGAAATGAAGCGTAACCAAGCAAGATTTACAGAAAATCAACAAGCTGCAAATATTCCATCTGTATCAAAAGCGGATGTAGAAAAATTTGTTGTTGATGTGCCTTCATATGTAGAACAATTTAAGATTGGAGAGTATTTTATTAATCTCGACGACCTTATCACCCTTCATCAGCGTAAGCCGAAATATATAATATGGAGGTATTACCGATGTTAGATGAAATCAAAAAAAACGACCTTTTCTGCGAGTATTACGCCCGCTGGATAGCTGTTTATAAGCAGGGGGCGATAAGGAAAGTCACCATGGATAAATACTTAATGACACATCAATGGGTTGAAAAACTTGTTCCTAACTTACAGATCTGTGAAATGACAAGAATTGCATATCAACAGCTCTTGAATGATTATGCGTTGCATCATGAAAGGCAAACGACAATGGATTTCCATCATCAACTCAAAGGAGCTATCCTTGATGCTGTTGATGAAGGCCTAATAAGCCGAGATCCCACGCGAAAAGCAATCATAAAAGGTAAGACACCAAGCCCTAAAAAGCTGAAATACCTGAACCAATTTGAACTCCATACGCTTCTTACATCCCTTGATTTAAAGGGTGAGGTAAACTGGGACTGGTTTATTCTGCTTGTCGCGAAAACGGGTATGCGTTTTTCAGAGGCGGTTGCACTAACTCCGAAGGACTTTGATTTTGCTCATCAGACTCTTTCAATAAGCAAGACGTGGGATTATAAGGGAGTCGGTGGATTTCAACCCACCAAAAACAAATCATCTGTTAGAAAAATTCAGATAGACTGGCAAACGGTCATTCAGTTTTCCGAGCTGGTAAAGAATACACCGGCTGACGAGCCTATTTTTGTGCGCGGAAAGGTGTATAATTCGACGGTGAACGATATTTTGGAAAGGCAATGCAAAAGAGCAAATGTTCCGGTTATTACCGTCCACGGGTTGCGTCATACGCATGCTTCGCTTCTTCTGTTTGCAGGGGTATCCATCGCCAGTGTTGCAAGGCGCTTGGGTCATGCAAGTATGACAACAACTCAAAAGACTTATTTGCATATCATTCAAGAACTTGAGAATCAAGATGTCGATATTGTAATGCGCTCACTCTCAGGATTAAGCTGATATCATACAACGACTGGCTTACGTTGATGAAGGCTGACAAGCAATAGGGTTATCGATGAAAATCCATGACCTTTTCTCTGTCTATAATCGTTTCCTTAGAATGAGTCCTTCAAGGGGGCTCATCCTGAACCCCGGCTGGGTCCAGCGAATAGGTGAAGTACCCCCTTGGCGGAAGTGTGTATTTTTTCTTGCTTTATCACGGACGCATTTTTTCAATCGAATACAAATTGGAGCTGCTGCTTCCGTTTTCGCGGAACTGCGGCTCCTTTTTTAAGTATCCGCATGTGGTGAGATCGGCAATGGCCCGCTTGACCGTGCTGCGGGAGAGGTTCAGCTCCCGTGCGATGGTCTTGATGCCGGGCCAGCACTCGCCCTGGGCGTTGGAGCGATCCTTCAGGTACATATAGACCGTCTTGGCGCGATGCGGAATGTCCTCGGCGTAAATGGTTCCGAAATAACTCATCTCTTGTCCTCCTGTGACTGTGCCCGCTGCTGACTCTTGGATTCCCGCAGGCTGTAATTGGACTGCATATGGCTCATGCCGTTCTGGGCGCGCTGATCGGAGGTCGGGGCATCCTCTGCCGCCCTGTCGGCGTGATACCGTGTCATGATACGGCGCTCCAGCTCGTCCTTGTCGGCGTAGGCAACCTTGCGCGCGGCCTTTTCCGGCACCTCGTAGACACGGTCGAAGGTAATGCCCCAATCGAGGAACAGCCGCAGCCGCGTCTGCATGGGATGGGTGCCGGTTTTCATGACAATAAACTGGCCCTTGGGCAAACTCTTGAGTTCGTCGGGCATCATCAGCGGGCGCTCCATCATCTGCAGGCTCTGACTGGGATCATTTTTCCCTCTGGAGATACTGCCGCTCATGACGGTGCGGCTGCCCAGCGCTTTGCTCAGCACCTCGGCGGTCTGGCTGTTGGGCGCAAAGCCGCCGAAGATGGTGCACTGGCAGTTATCAACGATAATCTCCGAGCCCTCCTTGCCGTAGTTTTTCTGCAATTGCCCGAAGGACTGAATGATGGGAACCATCATCAGTCGACGGGAACGGGAGGCCGAGAAAATCAGCTCCAGCGACTCGATGGGCGGGATGGTGCCCAGCTCGTCGCAGTAGAATACCACGCGGTTTTTCAGCTTGCCGCCCTGCTCGTCGGCCACCGAGAGAATCTCCCGATAAAGCTGCTGGATCATCAACGACACCATGAAGTATTTGGTCAGGTCTTCTTCCGGCAGGACGATGAAGATGGCGCTCTTGGTGTTGCAGAACTTCTCGGCGTCGATGGCGGTATCGAAGCAGAGAATCTGCTCCATCTCGCTGTCGAGGAAGGCGTTGAGCCGGGACAGCACGGTGGACATGACGGAGGCCATGGCCTGCTCCGCCGAGTTGAGCGCCGCGCCGGCGAACCACTTGGCCTTGTGCTCGGGCGGGAGCTTTGCCATCAGAAGCTGGAACTGACTTTTTCCCTTGACTCTGGACGGCTCCAGAAGCTCCTGTACCATTTTGAACACGGAGATGATGTGGCGGCGTTCCTCCGGGTGATCGTCGTCCGGCGGCAAAAACTCCGCCAGAAGTAAAATCACCGAGGTGAGCAAGCCCTCGGCAGCGTCATAGAAGAACGCGTTCTGTCCGTAGTTGGCGCTGTCACCGGAGGAATTGATGATGGTCTTGGAGATGATCTTGGCGTACTTTTCCGCCTTGGCCTTGGCGGCAAGGTTGTTCTCGTCGGCGCGGTATTCATCCATGTACTTGTTGACCAGATGCAGCAGGTTGTTGCCATCCGAGCGGGTGGGATTGCGCAGGTCGATCACGGCGATGTTGTAGCCGTAGTAATCGCGTGCGACGGCTCCGTAGTTGCGGAACAGATCGCCCTTGGTGTCGGTGCAGAGAAAGCTCATGCCGGTGGCGCAGGCGTATTCCAGATTGGGATAGAGGAAAAATGCGGTCTTGCCCACACCGGACGCACCGATCATCAGCGTGTGTACATCATCCGTGTCCACCAGCGCGGTGACTTCGTTCTTCTTTCCCTCGCTGCCGAGAATGACGCCCTGCTCAGTGGGCATGGACTGACCCTTTCTCCACGACTTTGGGCGGAACAGAATATGCCGGTAGGTCTGCTGAATCTCTTTCTTGGTGGCAAACCGGGCAGTGCCATGCTGCCCGTCGCCCACGGTGCGGCTCTTGATTCCGTTCAGGGTGTAATAGTGCGCCAAAAGAGAAAGGCCGCCGATGACGAAAAACATCACGGCGGCCGCGGCGATCAGAATGGTCACTTTTTCTTGCATGGGGGACTCCTTTCTTGCGATTCTAATGTTGGGATGGTATAGTAAATTATAGAAATATATTGGGTTGTGTTGCTACGCTGTTGGCGTCTTTGGCGAAGTAGAGAGCAGGCAGATAAACGCAAATTCGAGGAGGACCGCTTGAAATGAAAAAAGCTGGTGCATATTTTATAATTGGTTTAGTAATCGCATTTGTAGGAATTCTTGTATCTGATATTTGTGGAGATTTTTTCAATGGTATGGACTATGGTAGTGCTTGTGTGTTAGGCATGGGTGCATATCTTTGCGTTGTGGTGATTACATGCACAGGAATTATTATTTCAAAGTTGGATAATCCAAAATAGATAGTGATGACGCAAAGACAAAGTAAGATAAATTTCGATTTGTCCATAGAATTCGCTTCGCAACTTTGCTCTAAGACGGATAAGAGGCAAACGGAAGCTGTGGCGAAGCAGTTGACATTCTAACAAAATCGGATTTGCGGAGGCATTTTCTATGAACACTTTTATCGCTGTTGCAACGTTGATGTTTCTGGCAGCAACATGGTTGCTTTTGCAGAAATATCGGATCGTTCTCGGTGGACGAAAATTATCAACTCCGATACGAGCCATTTCAACTGAGCAAATAAGCTGGGGTGGGCGATGGTATAGAAAAAAACGATACACAGTTGAGATAAATGACAATATAATTTATCTCAGCTATGCTCCGATCATATTTATACAGCACAGGATTGGAGATAGCTGCACGGTCTTCTATAAAAACAGGAAAGCGGTTCTCGCATATAATTTCTGCTCGGAAGTATTTGCAATTTTACTTTTACTACTTGGAGCAGCATTCCTCGCTGTGGGGCTGAAGACAATATAAATACCAAATTATGTAGAGCAGCTTCCTGTTTGTTGGACTGACAAAATATCAGCACATCTGCATTGACTCTATCTGTTCTTCCGCATCATCCCGCCGCGCCACCAGCTCGTCGTTCCAGTCCTTGGCTTCCGGCAGCATGGGCGTGACGTCGGGATAGCCGTGTTCACCCAAAATCCCAGTCAGGCGTTCCACGGCTTTTTGCCCGGCGGCATCGCTGTCCAGACACAGCGCGACCTTTTGCAGTTGTGGGTTCTGCTCCAGCATCCAGAGCATGGCGTGTTCCGATGTGCCGCAGAGCGCGACGTAGCTGTGTGTACGCCAGTCCTCCGGGTAGAGAGCAACAAACGACATGAGGTCGATAGGCGCTTCAAACACATAGAGCCGGTCAGAGGTTCCCGCCCAGTGAAAGCTGTACCGGGGATCGCTGCCCTCCACATTGATACGAAACGTCTTTCCGTCAGAAATGACGCTGCGCTTATGTGCGTGACGAATAACGCCGTGTTCATCCTTCCCGATGAACACGGCGTTGTGATATTCTGCGTCCTCATACAGCAGGCCCGCCTGCGCAAAGCTGGTGACGATCTCCCGGTCGATGCCGCGGCGCTGGGTCAGGTAGGCGTATACCCGCCGCATGCTGTCGTTTTTCGGAGGAACGACAAACGGTTTGGGCGGCTCATCGGGTTTTCCCTCCACCGCGTGATAGGCTTCGCCCTGTTCTCCGTTTAGCAGGAAGGTTACGGCTTCCGGGAAACTCATATTGTAAAACCGCCTGACAAAATCCACGGCCAGCCCGCCCTCGCCGGTGGCGTGATCGAACCACTGGTTCCCGCGGATCGTGATGCTGTGATCGGCTTCCAGCCGCTTGTCATGACCTGACGGCAGAAGCTTTTCTCCCCGCCGGCGCAGCAGCTCTGCCAGATCGACGGAATTGGCGCGGCTCTTTTGCTCGTCGGTGAAATGAATATACTGTGCGATGATGCTCGCCCCCTATCTTTAGTATGGAATGATGTAGTCCTGCCGCTGCTCCTGATCGTCCGCTTTGTGACCCTGGGCGATCTTCTTTTCCTTCATCCTGCGGCGGAGCTTCTTATCGATACTGTACCCGACGCCGCCCCGCTGCGGCGGCGTGTTATTCTGGAACACCCGGCTCATGTGATGCAGTAGCCGTGTGGCGGAGAGAAAGACGGAGGGGTTCTGCACCGCCCCCGCCCAATGCTCTGTGTAAAACTGAGCATGGGTATTGCCCTGCTGCGCCGAACGGGTGAACCAGTCCAGCGCGGCGGACTTGTCCCGTGGAATATCTTCGCCGGCGAGGTAAAGCTTGCCCAGCGCATACATGGCGCAGGAGTTCCCGCCGTTGGCAGCTTCTGTGAAATAGTGAACCGCCGCCGACACATCCTTCTGCACGATACCACCTTGAAGGAGCAGCTTGCCGAAGGCATAGGCGGCGTCGGGGTTGCATTCATCTGCGAGGCGAAGCAGCATCGCCGCCGCGTCACGAACGGTATCCCGTGTCGCGTCGGGCGCATGGATAATTTTCACCAGTTTTCGCACGTCCTCCGGGACGCTCTGTTCTTCTGCCGGTGTTTCCTCAAAGGTGAACGCATGACCGAGGAGCTTTGCCGCCTCCGCGACGACCATGTTACGGATAGGCTTGAATTCCTTTTGCCGGGAGAGGGGCGGCAGCTCCGGCATCTCGTCCTGATAGGTGCTGACGATATCCGTGCGGATGTCGAACCAAAGGCGGTATGCCTCCGCCACGCGCGCGTCCCGCGCCAGCTCGTCTACGATCTCATCCACAAGGGCTTTGACCGGGGCTTGCAGATAGCCGTATTGCAGCTTGCCCTTCTGCGCCGCCAGTTTTGTGACGAGCTGCGCCGTCAGCTTTTCAATGCGCTCGTTTCGGACCGTGCCACCGGCCATCTGCGTGATCAGCTCCTGATACAGCTTCCGCACGTCCGCTTTGAGCGCATCCCGCTGCTGGGTATCGGCGGCGTACAGCTCCCTGAGCTGCTCAGGGAAGATGCTCTGCGCCAGCGCGGACTTGATCTGCGCAATGCCCTGCTTGGTGAGGAAGCCCTCGGTCGGATCGATGGAATAAATAATCATGTGAATGTGCGGGTGATGGCTCTTGTCGTGGAAGGCCGCATACCAGCGAAGGTTCTCCGGCTTGATCTTATAGCCCTTCGCCAGTGCGGCGGCACAGGAGCAGAGCATGGCGCGCCAGCTCTCCGGCGACTCGAAGCCCATGGCGTGGGCATCCTCCCGCCGCAGGGAAATGACCGGCGTCCACACGATGCCGGGGTGCGCCGCGATCTCCTTTTGCACCTGAGAGATTACAAGCTTTTTCCCAGAACCGTCAAAAAGGCCGTGGGTATCCAGCTTGGAAACGCCGGGGCGGGTACCGATGTAGTCCACATAGTTTTCCCGCTTGCCGATCTGATCAAGGTTCTGCTCCAGCGCGGTCTGGATAAAATCCGAAGCGTTCTCCCGCGTGGGCCGTGCAAGGTAGTCCTCGTACTCGAACCGTTTTTTCGCAGACGGAAAATCCCTGACGAGCCGGCGGATCATCTGAGCCTGTTTTTCTGTCACCGGTTTCAGCCTATCTGCGTCGGCCACCGGCGCGACGCCCTCGCGGGTTGCAATGTAGCGGACGAGATACGACAGGTGCGCCGCGCTACTGTGACCGCTTTTGAAATGCGGCGAGATGAAAATAATGCGCGGCATCCTTACTCATCCTCTCCGGTAAAGATATCCAGACTATATTCCAGCGGCAGCGGATCTTCGTAGATCTTTTCATAGGTGAGCTTGTCGCCAATCCGCTTGACCTCGCCCACCGCCTTGCCGTGGACGTGTTGGAGCTGCTCCGCGCTGACCCGGAACATCCCGGCAATGATGTTCCAAGTTTTCGCTTCCTCCACTGAGAGCCGAAAGAGATTGCGGTTCACATGCGCGGCGAAGCTGTCCAGCGAGCCATGGAGCACCTGCGACAAGACCGGCGCGAGAAATTCCGACGCATCCTTTGCGCCGAGGTACCCTGCATAGAACCGCACGGCGGTTTCCACAAACTCCGACTGGCTTTTGCAGTTGTCCTGCTGGTAGAGCTGCTCAATTTTTTGCTTGCATTCCGGCGAAAGCCAGAACGCGTGCTTTTTCTTTTTCTGTTCTTCCATATGATCTCCTTCCTGCAAACCCCGCTGGCGGAACGGGCAAACGCCTTGCGGTTGCGGCATTTTTCCTTCGACCGACCCCGGAACCGGCTATTCGATGGGCAAACCAACCCCGCTTCTTTAAATCCCCGACCCGCTCTGCGGGGCGGTGTTTTCCGCATCGGAGGGCGCTTGCGACCCCGGCGCTTTATCCTGTACTAAAATCGTGAGCGTCAAGCCGCCTCCAAATCTCCCGCACAAAGCCCCGACAGGGCGGTCAAGCCCTGCCGGGGTGTACGGATGCCACCCTGCGCCAAAACCCGGCGCACAGGGCGAACACGGGGGCAACGACGGGGAAACAGGCAGGGCCGCCCTTTCGGAGCGGCCCTGCCTTGGGTATGTGCTATTTGCTTCCGTTGAGCCATGATTCATGCAGGATTTCCTCAGCAGCTCCCATGTAGTCAGCCATCCGGTAGAGTTCAGTCTGTTCGTCTGCGTCCCCCAGCAGAAGTGCCGCCTTGAAAAACTCCAGTGTCACAGCGTTGGCGGGGATCGGCTCGCCGAGGTCGAGCGTGATTCCTTCGAGATCGGGATGTGCGCTGTTTTTGACTGCGGCCTCCCAGCGCCGGAGCACTTCCCGTGCCTCGTCGCATTCGGACTTTGCGCCGAAATTTTTGGAGATGATGCCGAGGCAGCGTTCCTGCTGTTCATTACAGGGCAAATCTTCAGGGCCAATGGTTTCCATGTACCCAATGGCATCTTTCAGGATCGCACGAATCAGGGCGTTGGTGTCAGGTGTGCTTATTTTCTCTATCATATCATTTCCTCCTTTGTTTTGTGGGCGTGTGCCCTTGCTCAACACAATGGCACACCTCTCGCCGGAAAGCTATTCACCAAGGCCAACAAAGAAGTGGGTAAACAGAATCCATAGAAGTAAAAAGCTGCTCACATTGTCGGCTGCGTCAGGGGCGCGTTCTGTTCCACCATGCGCTGGGCGGCGTAGCCCGTCAGCGTCATGCCGGTCTGCTGCTGACAGTATTCGTCCATCTTGCGCAGCAGCACTTCCTTCTCGGCGGCGTTGAGCGTGTAGCTCATTTCCTCGGTCTGCCCGTCGCCTTTCCAAAGAACAATTGTCAACTCATCGCATACCTGTCTGGACCCCATATCGTAGTCAGCGTAGAGGTTGATATAGTCATCGTTTTTATCGGTGCAGACATCGGTGCCGAAGACAGCGTCCACGTCGAAGGTCGTTTCGATATAGAAATTGAGCTTGTCATCCATCTCCGTGATCTCATCGGAGAAAGAAAAATTGCGGGAACTGAGATGTCCCGCCGAGGTGATTTCCTTACCGTCCAGATGGTCGAGCAGGCACCTCAATTGCTGATCGCTGAAAAGCATTCGCTTGCGGGTAGCGTGGTAGGCCGCTGTGGACACATCGCCAAGAGCGTAGGTTTGCCAGCCATCCATAATGTTGACGCCGGAAAACTCCCGCTTGTCGAAGTCGATATCGAACACGCCGGTGACCTTGCCGGTGTTCTCCATGCGGATGCCAGCCAGCTCGTCAAAGCGTTCCGCGGAAATCTCTGCGGGCTGCAGAAACATTTTCTCAAAGCCGGAGGGTCCTGCCGCAGGCTCCGCAGTCAGATAGGAACGCACCTTTTTCGCCGCATCCAAGAGTTCGAGGCTATCGTCTACGGAAAAATATCGGCTCTGTCCATTTTCGGTCACATGAAACGCGCAGACGCGGCGCGCTTCCTCCGCCCGGCGCTCGGCGGCGAGACGCTCGCCCTCCATACGTTCGTTGATCGCTGTGCGCTCCTGCGCGGGAACATACTGACGGTACAGCTCATCGAAGCGCGCCTGCATGACCGCCTGCGTATCCGTGCCGCTTTCCTTCAGCACACGCTCCAGCGCGGCCAGCCTGCATCTGTCCATCCACAGCTCGAGAGAAACATCATCCGCCAAGTCTATCATCCTCCTTCACCGGCAGAGAAATTGCCGTCTCCGTTTTCTTTGCAGGCGCGGGCTTCGCGCGCGTCTGCTTTGCGGGGCGCTTTGTCGCAGGGGTAGACTTGCTGTCCACATATTCCCGCAGGGCATCCGGCACCGCTTTTTCATACAGCTCCGCCAGCGACTGCTCCATACGCTTCTGCGCCGAGGTGTTTTCCTTCTGCAGCGAAAAATCCAGCGCTTTCAATTTTTCCTCATCAAAAGGAATCTCAATTGTGATCTGGCTCATCTTGCCGCCTCCTTAAAAAGTTGTGAACCGCATAAACGGTTCCGCGTTGGGTTCGTAATCCGCAAACTGCTCCGGCTGGGCAAAACGCTCCTTGTAGTCCGCGATCTGCCGGTCAGTGAGCGATGTGAAGTCGCCCTCTCCGTCATCGCCGACAACAAAAAACGGTCCGCAGATGATGTCATCCGCCAGCCGCCTGTTCATCGCCATGCCGTTGAGCTTGCCTTCCTCATTGCAGACCAGAATGGAGCCGTCCTCCATATACACGCATTCGATCATCCCGTCCACCTCGGCCTGCAGGCTTTTCAGGTCTGCACCGATCTCTTTTTCCTCGGCGGGCTTGCCGGGTTCCACACGCAGGATGCGCAGAGTTTTGTTTTCGCTCATGATGTTACCTCCGATTCTGTAATGTAGTTGATGTACGGCACCTCCAGCCAAGCCGTCCAGCTCCGTTCCGAGAGCTTGGTTTTCACCACGCCGTACCTGGTGCCCATGGCTTCGATGACCTCGCCGTTTCCGATGTAAACGCCGATATGTCCGCTGTGCCAGACGGCCAGACCCGGCGTATCCGGCATGGAGGACATATCTCCCTTGACGGTGGCGTTGGCATACATCTGATCCGCTCCCACATCCGGCATTCCGTTGATGCCGTATCCAATGCTCATGTCGCTGACATCCAGCCAGCCGTAGCCCTTGATGAGTCCCACGCAGTCGGTGGTACGTCTGCCCAGCCAGTTTTCCCGGATGAAGTCCTCGTAGCTGCCGACGCCGTCCGGGTACTGCGCCAGCTTGGAGGCGAACAGCGAATCCGTGAGGACGGAGCCGTAGGTTCCCCACACATAGCCCCAGCCGTTTTCCCATGCGTTTTCCGAGTAGGTGACAAGGTCAAGATTGTTTTTTGTGGTGGGATCGGCAAAGGCGGAGATGTCCAGCTCAATGCTCACGCCGTCACCACGCAGGTAAGCGCCGGAGAAGGTGTCGCCGCCGCCGCTGGTACGAAGATAGACCGCTGTGACATTTTCCCGCACAGCGTCGGTGATCTCCACGCCCATGACGCTTTGAATCTTAGCGTAGGCGGTTTCGATGGGGAGCGGTACAGCCACGGTGTAGCTGTCGGTATGCTCCACGCCGTCATCGCCCGTCCATATGTCGGTGCGCTGCTCGTAGCTGACGAAGCAGTCCACGAACTGTCCGATGCCAACAGCGGTGGGGTTTTCAGCGCCGAAATACAGAGAATAAAAAACGGCCTTGACCCGGTGAGAGTCAAGACCGTTGCCGTTTTCCGCCATGGCGTTTACCCTGGCGACCTCGCTGTCCACGATGGCGAGACTGTTTTGCATATCCGTGATGTGCTGCCGGTACGCCTCCGGCACAGTGCCTGCGATCATACCGCCGTAGTAACTGAGGTCGAGGGCCGCCGCGTTGTGGTCGGCACCGCCTGACAGAAAGCTGCACACGATCACCAGCAGCAGAATGAGCGGCGAGAGCACGGCGGCGATGATCCAGCCAACCGTTTTGCGGAGCTTGTCGTTGGTGAGAACGCTCGCGGCGATCTTAGCCGCCGCAGCTGCGGAAATAGACAAGGGCGAAGCCCCCTTTCATTTTTTGGTGTTGTATGGTATTCTGAGATTGAAAAACTAACTAACCGACAAATCGAAATTTGTAGAGGAGCAGTCAGTTATGAAAAGAGAAGCGCTCGTTGTTATTGATATTCAGAATGATATTACCAAAAATTACAAAGATGTGATTGGAAGCATTAATCAGGCAATAGACCGGGCTATCCAGAAAGACATGTTTGTGGTTTATATCAAACACAACAACTTGTCGGCGGGGACAAGAACATTCAAGCCGGATACGAAGGGTGCCGAATTAGTGCCGGAGATGAACATCGTGTCTGATTTTATCTTTTTGAAGACAAAAGGGAATGCGTTGACCAGTGAAGCATTTGCGGATTTTATTGCTAAAAATGAAATCAACACATTCTATATAACTGGAGCAGATGCGACCGCCTGTGTGAAATCCACTTGCTACAACATGAGAAAAGCAGGCTATGATGTGACCGTTCTTTCTGATTGCATCACCAGCTATGACAAACGCAAAATTGACGAAATGTTATGCTATTACGAAAAGCAAGGATGTAAACTTGTTAGCATAAATGATTTTTGTAATATAATCGTTTGAAATTGACAGCGAAAACTTCCCATTTCGCGACCAGTTAATATTTTGAGTGCCGGACTGATTTCCCAGTCCGGCACTTTTCTTATCTGCCGCCCGCCTTGCCGAACAGCTTTTCCTTATATGCCGGGGCATGGACTACGAGATTATACCGTTCATTGCCGCACTTGTAGAGGCATACGCCGCGCTGAGGGAAGCGAATCAGGTTGTACTCGGATTCTTCGAGCTGGAGCGTGTCCATATAAAACTTCTTGTCAATGTTGCCGGCGTTGAACAGGAAGGCGTGGGTGGGGATGCTGAACAGGGGCTTGGTCAGCTCGGCAATGCCGGGGATGGCGAAGTCCTCCAAGTTCTGGCTTGCCAGAATGACGCTGGATTCCTTCTTTCGCACCCGCTTCATGAAGTTGCGGATATATTCAATGGCAGTCAGATTCGTCAGGAACAAATACAGCTCATCGATGCTGGCAGCGGTGTTGCCCTCGGTCAAGAGCTTGTCCGACATGAAGGACAGCACATTGAACAGCAGGGCGTTCTTTACATTTTTGGATGCTTGCAGCAGTCCCTTCACGCCGAACACCACAAAGCGGGAGCTGGTGACATTGGTATGGCCGTTGAAAAACTGGCTCTCCGCACCTTGACACATGGAGTGGAGCCCCAGCAGAATCTCCTGCAGCAGCTCCGCCGTGTAGAGCTGATATTTCTGCGCGTCAAAGGATTTGTACTCCGTTTCGATCAGCTCATAGAGATCGGAGAGAACGGGATAGTCCGCAGGCGTCAGCTTTGAAAAGTCGGTGCGGTCGCTGATTCCCCACTTGGTATACAGCTTGCCCAGCATCAGCTCGATCACGTCGATGTGCTTGTCGTCGAAATCCTTGTAGCATCGAAAAAAGTCCTTGAGAAAGGAGATGTGCTGAGAGAGCTTTGTGGTCTGGCGGAAGGTCTGGGGCGCATCGGAGTCCTCGCCGTCGCTGCCGTCGTCCCATGTTTTTGGTTCCAGCGGATTGATTCGGTACTGACCGCTCATCAGATCGACAAAGCACCCGCCGAGGTTTTCCGCAAGATCGACATACTCATGCTCCGGGTCCAGGCACAGGACGTTTTTGCCGCTCTCAAGGATATTGCACAGGAGCAGCTTCAAAAGATAGCTCTTGCCCTGACCGCTGTTGCCGAGAATGAGGCAGCAGGGGTTGGTCTTGTCGTCGTCCCGCTTGTCAAGGTCGACGAGGATGTTGGAACCGAATTTGTCCCGCCCGATATAAAAACCGTGGGCGTCGGTCTTGCCGGAATAGTTGAAGGGATAGAGGTTGGCGACGGAGCTGGTGGGCAGGACGCGCTCGAACTGTGCGCCGAAAGCGTTGTAACCGCTGGGGCCGACGCAGAGGAAGCCCTGCTGCTGACGGAGCAGGAGTCTGTCCACATTCAGCTTGCTCCGTACCAGTTCCGTCAGAACATCGGTCTGGAGCAGCTTCAGCTCGTCGTATTCGTGGGCGATGAGCTCAATATAAACCGCGCAGTGGAGCAGCGGCTCCCGGTTGCGGTGCATGGTGGACACCAGCGCGGTCACATCCTGCAAATTGCTTTCCGCCGTCACTGTCTGCTGCAGGTCGTTGGTGTTGGAGCCCGCCATGCGGTTTTTGTTTGCGGCGTTATGGATGATGGTCTTTTCCTCCGTGGGCGTGACCTGCCGGGTGTAGATGCGGAGCGTCACGCCATCCTTTTCCCCGAGGTGACGCAGGATGGCCTGCTCGTCGGTGGCGGTGGGATATTCCCGCAGCGCCCAGACGCAGCGGTAGGTGTTGCCGCAGATAAAATGATCTACATTGAACTTGATGATCCCCAGCGCGATCATGTCGAGAAATTCCTTGATCTGGGTTTCCTGTGCGGGAGCCGCATTCTTTTTGCTTTGTTTTGACAATTGCTATACCTCCTTACTCGCCGAGGATGATCCAGCGATCCCCGTCATTTTCCTCGTATTTTTCCGTGGTTACGTTCTGCTCGTAATAGACGCCCAGCAGCCGCTTGATATCCTCGCTGCCGCAGCGCCGCACCGTGAAGCCCTGATCCTTCAGGGATTTTTCAATCGTCATCAGGTAGGACTGCGTGTCGGAGCCTTTGTCCTTTCTCAGCCGCACGATGATGAGAAACTCCCGTGCGGTAGCCATCTGCACCTGCAGCCGGTCCAGGCTGACCGCGTCCAGCTCCAGAAGCTTTCGCACAGCGGGCAGGTTCTCCGCCTCCGTCCGCGCCTTGAGATAGGTCTTGTTGTCCTCAAAGTTCTCCCGGCTGTTGATGCAGAGCATCTCGATCTCGGCCATCCCCTTGAGAACGGTCATCAGCGCGTAGATCCGCGCCGCCACGCTGGAGTCGGACAGGACGCTGATGTTGGTGGGACGGATCGAAAAAAAGACCAGCTCGCCGTGGCCGGTCAGCAGGCTGTATTCAGAAATGCCGTCGATGCCGATGAGCTGGCGGGTGGACTGCCGCTGGCGCTCGGCGTTTTTCTTTTTTCTGCTCATATTGTCATCCTCCAATGATAGATCTGCTGTTTTCCAAAGAAGAAGTCAAAGGCGTTTACAATGAAGTCGCGGATGCTGGTGCCCTCAAAGCGGATCGTGAGAAACGCATAGACCGCCGTCAGCGCCACGGGCAGAAGAATGTGGAGCTGTGCCAGCGCAAAAACAGAGAGCAGAAGCCCCACGCCGATGATGCCCACATCCCGCAGCTCCCAGAGGAACAGCGTTGCTTTGGCTTTCAGATTGTCGGGGTACAGGTACAAAATATCACCTCCAAAAGTTTTGGGGCCGCCTTTCGGCAGCCCCACGGGTTACATTGTTTATTCGATATGCGCTTCGTCCAACGCCTGCTGGATAAGCCCCAGCACAAACTCCCGCTGGCTGAGCTTTTTGCCGGTACGCTCTGTCTCGCTGTCGAGGTAGCGCTTGATCCGCTGGAACAGATCCTCCGGGATCTGAAACGCCATGGTTCTGGTTCCGTCCATTTTCTTTCCTTCTTTCTGTTGATAGTATTCTGTGATGAGCGCCGTGACATATTGGCTCAGCGTCTGCCCCGATTGCTCCTGCTCCATACGCACTCTGGCATGCAGGGATTCCGGGATCTGCGCGCAGAGATTCTTGGTTGCTTCCATGCTGTCAGTCCCTTTCCTGATTTGCAAGCCAAGTATAGCGGGAAGCTACGGATATAGCTATGACCAAATGCAATGAAGAACGCCGGTGAAATGAAGCATATTACATACTTATTCGACCATGCGGAGGACGGCGGCGATACCACGCAGCACGAAGGTTACGCAGGGAATCGCCACGCTGTTTCCTAACGCCTTATAGCGGGCACTATCCGATGCGGCTGCGATGTCCGTCCAGCCGTCCGGGAAGCCCTGCAGCCGCTCGCACTCCAGTGGGGTCAGTCGGCGGATGAGACATTGCCGCACGGAATCCGGCTGGCAGACGAGGTCGGTTGCGTCCTTGTGCTGCCGCGCACTCTCGGTGCTGGCCACGTCCTGCTCTACAAACTGGTCGACGCGCTGGCGGTTGAACACCGCGTGATGATCTGTGGCGGTGAGCGTGTATGAAATATCCGCCTGACACCCGAGACCGTTGCCGCCGTTTTTGACCTGACGGTCGATGATATTTCCCGCAATGCAGAAAGCCTCCGGCCCCTGTGAGACAAGCGGCGTATTTCCGCCTCCCATTCCAAAAGTTGCTGATACGGTCTGCGCCACATCCACCGGCCCTGCAAATCTGGAATCCTGCGCATGATTCGTAAAGACGAGAGGCTGATGCCCATGCTCCTGCGCCCGCAGAGTTCCGGTTCTGTCCTCGGTGCAATGCATCTGCGCTCCGCCCTGATCATTGAGACACAGGATGGAGGGCATCATGTTGCCGCTGGCTGAAGCCTTCAGCGTGGGCGCCCGTTCCTCCTGATACCCGATGGTTCCGGCAGAGGGTCCGGCACCGGCGCAGAAGCCTGCGGTCATCACACAGGGATACCCCTGACCGGCTTGCCCGCCGCCCTGAGAGAGCGCGGTATGCTTTTCCGGCGAGAGGAAACAGTCTCCGTTGCCCTTGGTGACAACTCCCGCAACGAATGTCTGCTGTTTCATTCCCGGTTGTGCGCCCAGCGCGCCGGCAATGTCATGGAGATCACGCACCTCATCACGTTGATTCGCCGCGAAAGCAATCGGGAGATTGGCAGGCTGTTCACGGCTGATTCCCGCCTGCACCTCCAGCGCCGCTTTGAGCTGGATCGGCAGCTCCTTGCCGCGTTCCTCCGCCCTCCGCAGGATCCCTAAGCAGGCGGTCTTGCTCAAATAATATCGCCGGGGCACTTCCGCCTGCAAAATCCGCGACAAGGAAGATTCGACGGCGTCTTTGGGCGACGCCCCAGTATTGAGCGTCCAGAACGCGCCAAGCAAGGGAGAATTCTTCTCCCAGCACGGCCCCAGCAGATTCCCACCGCCCGGACGGAGGTCGAGGAACAGATAGTCCGCTGTCCGCAATTCGGAGGGTTTCTTCGATGACTGCCCGGAAGTCCTCGCTGTCTGCGCTGGAGAAAGCTCCGGGCACATTTTCCCACACCATAAATCTTGGTCGAATAAGGTGAGCTGTTCGACCGTTTCGTTTGTCTGCATTTCTCATCTCCCTGACGATGCGTACCTGTTCCATAAAAAGGCCGGAGCGCGCGCCGGCAAGTCCGGCTCTCGCTCCGGCAACGGATAAGTCCTG
>CAZJYY010000003.1:0-79244 GCA_964550315.1 uncultured Oscillospiraceae bacterium
CCTATAAATTATTTACACTCTGCACCATAACGATTGTGGTTATTTGACAAATTTGATACAGAAATGCAAAAAGAGCGGAGACAGCTACCTGTCTCCACTCTTCATCGTTAATATTATTTATTTCATTACGACAGTTTCGAAATACTCGGAAATTTGAGCCTTGATTTCGTCGCCGCCCTTGTAGCGTCCGTCGATAGCGTCCAGATCCACAAAAAGGGTGGGAAGCCCGTACTTTTCCTGGATCATGTCTGTCAACATCTTTGAGGAAGCCCAGGTGTGCTTGCAGCCCACGTGCCCCAAGAACATGGACACGTTGGGGTCGTAGTTCTTGAATATCTCGTCCACCATTTCAACATGGTGGCAGGAGGGGCCGGAAGCACCGTGGATCATGGGGTTATTCTGCATCTTCTTACCCATGACCTTAAGGCAGTCACGTCTGTCGTCAAGGTGCTCATAGTAAATGTCTCCCTGGAAGCCAAAAGCGTCCATAACGGCAACAGCGTTATACTCCCGCTCCATCCAGTCCATGATCTTGGCGTGTCCCCAAATCATGTTCTGAAGCATTGCAACACGGTATTTCTCGTCGGGGCAGGCACCCATGCCAAGGTCAATCATCATCTGTCCTGCTTCAAGCTCGCCTTGATAAAGGTCTATCATTTCGGGATAGCAGGCTACGGCGTTTGTTGTGCCGTTAAGAACCAAAAGACGTCCGGGCAGCGGGCAGGGCTTATGCTTACGCATGTCTGCGCACTTTTTCTGCAGCTCAAAGACCTTGTTGGAGGTTTCCATGTAGTACTTAAGCTTATCCCAGTCAAGCTTATTCCCTGTTGCTTCTTCCATAAAGGTGATAAAGTCCTCAATCTGGTCAGCAAGGTACTCTGCGCCTCTTTCGTCACGGCGGAAGGGCATGTCAAAGCTGAAGGTGGGAACGCCAATCATTTTTTCCATGGCGGGATATGCCACACGGGAGCTGTCGCAGGGAACAGAGTTATAAACGAAAAGGTCAGGCTTCATTCCGTATGCGTCGCAAAGCCAAGCGCCCAGCTCGGTCTTATCAAGGCCGCACATGGAGGGGGAAACATACTTTTCGGCCTCGTCGATATACTTAGAGGTCAAGTTGGGGTTTGTTGAAAGGCGGAAAGGAATGGTGTCGAGGTAAAATCCTCTGCATCCGAAAGCCGCAATCAGCTCCGTGGGCACAGAGCCACCGTAAAAGCAGAGCTTTTCGCCGTTCTTATGAACATCACGATAGCCGTCCCACATGTACTTTTGAATTTCCATGGTCCACAGCATTTCGGGATGATTTTCTTTCATACGCTCCAGGGAACCGTCTATCTTAGTGCAGGCAAATTCCGTAATGGACATTTTTCCATCCAGCACCAACTGTTCAAGATCTTTTACGTCAGCCATCACTTAGCCCTCCTTCTCAATCATTTCAACAAAGGCTTCAGCACGGATAGCAAGCTGTCCGGCGTTGGCCATCTGCTGTTCACGCTCAACAGTAAGCTCGGGGATGCCGGCGTCCTTTAGCTTCTGCTCCATAAGAACGTTCTCGCCGCCCCAGCACTCACAGTTTTGCATGCGCTCATAGATTACGCCGTCGCAATTGAATTCCTTCACGCTGTCTATTACAAACTGGTGAAGCTCGGCATGCTTATCCATCATTCTCGGGCATACCAGCCGGTCAAGATAGTACTTTGCAACGCTCAAAAGTGCATCCTCGCCCAAAACCATGGGCTCTCTGAACTGCATCTGTCCGAAGCAAAGTGCGTCGGTTACTATTAGTCCGCCCTTATCCTCGATTACCTTTATGTACTCGGGGTTGTCAAGCGCTGAGCCAATCAGCATAATGCGGGCACGAACGTTTTCAACAGGCTTTCTGTTGCCCACGTCCGCCAAAAATGCCTTAAGAAGCTCTATGTACTCTTCAATGGGCATGTTGCTCATGCTCAGCGTAAGCTTCAGGGCTTCCTCGCCATTTATTACAGGCTTGTCTGCCTTCCGTAGCTCATATATCTTTGCTATAAGCTCTCTCGCCTCGTTGTACTTGGCAACGGACGCAGCAAGCTTTTCGTCCGTAAGCTTGTTGCCCGTAAGCTTTTCAAGAGCTGCAACCAAGTCCAAAAGCTCTTCCTTGTAGAAGGGGTATGTCCGCTCGTTGGCCTTTCTCGGTGCTGCTATTTGAACTATCATTTCACCCTTGCTTTGGGTTCGGTTTATGTACTCCGCATTGTCATAGATTCTGGATGCCATTATACATCCGTCCGACGCTACTACTCCGTCCAGCTCATAGCGTCCGTCAATCCAGAACTGCAATATGCTTCTTGCAAAGCTGCAGCTAAAGCTCGACATCCACATTTCTGCATCACTGGAGTCTACACACCCGGTGGCCCTCATTCTTACCGGAAGTACCTCCATTGCATGGAATATCTCCAACGGAACATGGCAGCAGACCACGCCAACGGCCTTTTTCCCCGTGGCTCTCCACTCCTTTATGCGTTCCATAGAAACATCCGACTCGAACAATTTCTCGTAACCCATGTTTTGCCTCCTCCTTTTGTTAAACGCTATTTTTTAAAATAGCTACAAATCCACAGACATAATTTTAATATCTCTTGTGCTAAAAGTCAATTTGCCTTTTGCTTTTCCACAGTTTGCACCGCATTTTATAAGAATTTTGTGTAATTTTGTCTCGCTTTTTTGCAAAAAACCTTACGTCTCCTGTAAACAGGCCTAATCTGATTGTTGGGGCACAACCACCAAGGGCGGGGCAGCTCAAAAGCACCCCGCCCTTTTCAATGAAAAAGCTTTATTTATTGACCACCGTGTCCATATATTCGGTAATGGCTGCACGGATGTCCTCGGTGGACTTATAGCGTCCATCCAAAGAGTCAACATCAATGTACAAGGTGGGAAGTCCGTACTTCTCCTGAATCATGTCCGTGACCATTTTGGCAATTGCCCAAGTATGCTTGCAGCCCACATGCCCCATAAAGATGGATACATCCACGCTGTAATCCGCCATAATGCCGTCCACCATTTCAACAAAACGGTCGCCGGGGCCGCCTGCTCCGTGAACCATGGGCGTATCAATCATCTTAAGACCCAAATCCTTCATGCACTGGTGCCTGTCATCAAGATCCTGGAACTGATTCTTGTCCTTATAGCCGAAGCCGTCCATAACGGTAACGGTGTTGTACTCTCGCTCCATCCAGTCCAAGGTGCCGATATTTGACCAAAGCATGTTCTGAAGAAGGCACGCACGGTGCTCCTCCCCTGCCATGCAGGCGCCCATGCCCAAATCAATTATCATCTGTCCCACCTCAAGCTGCTTTTCAAACATCTCCACCAGCTCCGGTGTGCAGGACATGGGGGACGCAAGCTCGTTCAAAACCAGCATACGACTGGGCAGCGGGCAGGGCTTGTGCATGCGCAGCTTTGCGCATTCTTCCATAAGAGCAAGGGATTTATTGGAAAGCTCCATGCGGTATTTAAGCTTATCCCAATCAAGCTTTGTGCCCGTCAAGTCCTCCATCCACTGGATAAAGCGCTCATTTTGCGCCGCAATATATTCAAGTCCCCTGTCGTCTCTTCTGAAGGGAATGTCAAAGGTATAGGTGGGCACTCCCAGCATCGCCTGGAAATTGGGATAGGCAATTCTGGTGGAGTCACAGGGGGCGCTGCCCCAAATGAAGGCGTCGGGCTTCACGCCGAATTGGTCGCAAAGAAGAATGCCCATTTCGGTCTTGTTCATGCCGCACATGGAGGGAGCGGCGAACTTTTCAGCCTCGTCAATAAACCTTCCGGTAATTTCAGGCGTGGTGGAAAGCCTTGTGGGCAGCATGTTCATGTAAAATGGCACGCAGTCCATGGCGTAAATAATATCAATGGGAACCGGGCCGCCGAAGAATATGACCTTTTTGCCGTTCTTATGAGCGTCCCGAATCATGTGCCAGTGGGAGAGCATGGCATCCATGGACCAAAGAATGTCGGGATTTTTAACCTGTGCACGGGCATAGGTATCCTCTGCGGTTTGGCATATAAAATCAACAACGGTCATCTGTCCGTCAACTACCGCCTGTATAAGCTCCTGTTTATCTGCCATTTTCTCAGACCTCCTTCTCTACCATCTCGACGAAGGCCTCGGCACGGATGGCAAGCTGTCCCTCATTCGAAAGGTTTTCCTCACGCTGAACCACCAGGAAGGGTATCTTTGCGTTTTCCAAATCCTTGTTGAGAAGGAAGTTCTCGCTGCCCCAAACCTCGCAATTCTGCATTTTCTCGTATATAACGCCGTCAGCCTTGTACTCCTGTGCCACCTTTACCACCTCGTGGTGCAGCTCAACACGGGTATCCACCATGCGGGGGCATACCAGTCTGTTAAGATAGTATTTTGCAAGGCTTCCCATAACATCACTGTCATCTACGGTGCAATTGCTTTCAAAGCAGCGGCTGCCGTAGCAAAGTACGTCGCCCACAACAAGACCGCCCTTGTCCTCGATTATCTTGACATAGTTGGGGTCGTCCAAGGCAGAGCCGATAAGAACGAGGCGTGCCCTGTACCCTTCAAGGGGCTTTCGTGTCTTAAGCTCAGATACATAGGCCTTAAGCATTTCTATGTATTCCTCCACCGGATAGTCGCCGAAGGCCATGGTAACCTTCAAGGCTTCCTCACCGGTAAGCACAGGCTTTTCAGCCTTACGCATTTCGTAAATTTCCTTTACAAGGGAGCGAGCTTCATTATAAAGCGCAATGGAGGCCTTAAGCTTTTCGTCGCTAAGCTTATTTCCGGACAGTTTTTCCAATTCTCCCGCAAGAATGATAAGCTCATCCTTATAGAAGTCCTCGGCAAGGTCTCCCGAGGTTCTGGGGGCGTTAAGGAAATAAAGGAACTTGCCCCAGCCCTCCTTGGTGTTAAGGTGCTGCACGTTGTCAAAAAGGCGTGTAGCCATGGCGCAGCCGTCAGTAGCCACTATTCCGTCCAGCTCATAGCGTCCGTCCATAATGTACTGAAGAATGCTTTTCGCAAAGCTGCAACTGAAGCTCGACATCCAAGCTTCAGCACCAGAGGCGTCGGTGCAACCCGTGCCCCGCATCCTAACCGGGAGAATGTCCAGTGCATGGAAAATTTCCGGAGGCATGTGGCAGCACACAATGCCCACAGCCTTTTTTCCCGAGGCTCTCCATGCCCTTACCGACTCATTTGAAATGTCGGTCGCAAATAAATTGTGGTAATCCATTTTTTCCTCCTTTTTACTTGGCAGTAATTTCTTTTGCGAGATGGTAAAACACACTTTTTCCGCCATATTGCGCAATACCGTTTATGAAATGATATTCTCATTTATATAAAATGTCAATTGGGCTGACAGGTATTTTTCTTTTTCCTGCCCCAATTTTGCATATAATCACCAAAAGACCGCAGCGGACTTTTATCGCTGCGGTCTTTTCAAAGCTATTTTATTCCTTCCACGGAGTTATGTATTCGGGATTTGCAAAAGGTCTGCTCATGGAAATGGCCTTAATTCCCCCAAGATTCAGGCAATTTTCAACCTGCTCCTTGGTGCGGTATCCGCCAACGCTGATAACGTCGCAGGAAACACTCTCTGCCACCTTAAGTGCACCCTGTGTAAAGTGGCCCTCCATTGCGCCCTCCACGGCCTTCTGCATGGGGCGGGAATCCTTGTCGACTGCAAGGCCGGAGCTGACCTCAATGGCGTTTACGCCCCGTTTTTCCATTTCCTTGCAGACCCAAAGGCATTCCTCGGGGCCATTGCCCTCGTCGCCCAGAAGGTCGGAATAGTTAATCTTTATCCAAACCGGATAGTCTGGGCCGACGCAGCGCCTAACCTCGTCATAAACCTCAAATCCGAAGCGGGCACGGCCGGCGATATCCCCGCCGTATTCGTCAGTTCTCTTATTGTAATACTTGGATAAAAACTGGCTTACAAGATAGGCATGGGCGAAGTGAAGCTGAACACCATCCGCCCCTGCTTCCTTGCAGGCAAGAGCAGTTTTGCCGAAATCCTTTACCACAAGAGCAATCTGCTCCTTGGTCATTTCAACAGCCTCGTCTCCCATCATGGAGATTGCCGCAGAAGGTCCCCAGGGGTTTTCGCCATCCTCAAATACCATTGCCTGAATTCCCGCATGGGTAAGCTGAGCAACGATGGTACCGCCGTTATCGTGGGTAGCCTTGCAAATTTCTGCAAAGCGCTGTGGGAAGGTTTCATTATCTCCACGGGGTGCAAAATCCGCAGCGCTGGAATTGATTCCCACGCCAATCATGCCGGTTATAATGCAGCCAACATAGTTTTTGGAAAGTGCGGCGCACAGTTCCTTTTCATATGGCAGGTACTCACCGTTCTGGCTGTCCTTATCTGTGAGGGTAGCGCTTCTTAGAATGCGGCTTTGCATTTGAATCTTTCCCAGTGTAATGGGTTCAAATATTTTTTTCATTCTTCTTCCCTTTCTCCGCAAAATGTTGTATAATTTTTAGCGTTGTGACCATTTTCACAACTCTGCGCTGTTATTGGCTTAAGTATAGTTTTCCTTTCCCGCTTTGTCAAACAAATCAAGCCCCTTGACTGAAAATAATATTTCTATTCCGTTTCAGGCACTTTTATTATACCTTCTCCCTAGCATCTATATGACTTTTCCATGCCTTCTTCCGGCTTTTTCCCCAAAACGGCATGCGAAAATAAATTATTAGAGGAAGAAAGAGATTATGTACGAAGACAGAATTTTATCAGAAGAACTAAAATCCCGCATCATGTCTCCGGAGCAGGCTGCTTCACTTATTAAGTCCGGCATGACCATTGCTGCCAGCGGTTTCGGCACCGGCTATCCTCGTCTCGTCGCCACAGCTCTTGCCGAAAGCCGACACGCAACAGATTTGACAGTTATTGACGCCGCCTGCCGTGGTGAACGACTTATATCCGCCTGGTCAAGGGCCGGTATAATGAAAAAATATGCTTCCTTCCAGTGGAGTGAGGATTGCCGAAACACCATCAACGCCGGTAATCTTGAATATGTTGACTGCCACCTTGGTCAGCTTGCAGATAAGCTTAGAAACGGCCATTTTGGCCATATCGACTACGCTGTCCTTGAAATATGCAAAATTAACGCTGACGGCTCCTTCGTCCCCGGCATCGCCGGTGGTGTGGTTGACACCATGACGGAGCTTGCCGATAAGCTGATTCTTGAGATAAACCTCTCTTTGCCCACCTCTCTTGAGGGTGTTCACGACCTTCACATTCCATCGGGCACCACCTTCACCAACATGGCGAAAAAGCTGGGCGTTCCCTTCTGCAAATGCTCACCGGACAAAATTGCAGCAATTGTAATTTGCGACGAGCGGGAAAACGACCTTGTTTACCCCACTGTAAAGCCTGAGCACACCGAGATGGCCCAGCACGTTTTGGAAGTATTAAAGGGTGAGATCGCCTCCGGTGCAATCCCCGAAAGCTTTAACTTCCAGTGCGGCACCGGCGTTGTTATAAACTGCGTGCTTATGGAGCTTATGAAAGCAGGCTTCAAAAATCTTAACATGTACACCGAGGTGCTTGGCGAGCAGGCCATGCGTGCCATGCTGGACGGAACTATTTTGGATGCCTCCACCACCGCCATGGATATGACAGGCGACGGCTTCCAGCTTATGTACGACAACATTGATTACATAAAAGAACATCTTGCTCTGCGCTCCCTTGAATTTACCAACGGCGCTGCGCCCATCCGGGGCTTTGACCTTGTTGCCATGAACGGTGCTCTTGAGGTGGACATTTACGGCAACGTAAACTCCTCCCACGCCTTCGGCACCCACATGGTAAACGGCATCGGCGGCGCAAACGACTTCTGCCGCAATGCAAAGATTGCAATTTTCTCCACCATGTCCGCATCCAAAAAAGGTGCGATCAGCCGTGTTGTTCCCATGGTTTCCCATGTGGACAACACCGAGCACGATGTGGACGTTATCGTAACCGAATGGGGTTATGCCGACCTTCGCGGCAAGTCTCCCAAGGAGCGTGTACCGCTTATTATCAACAACTGCGCCCATCCCGACTATCGCAAACAGCTTTGGGACTACTATAACAGCGCCGTTGACAAGTGCGGCCCCTGCCATACTCCCCACGACCTTGTAAACTCCCTTTCCTGGTATCAGCGTTACTTTGAAACAGGCACCATGAAGGAATAACGAACTATAAATCGCCGCCGTCTGTAGCACTTTGCAGACGGCGGCGATTTATAGTTCACTGTATAGGATTATTTTGTTCCTTAAGAAGCTTTAGAAGCTCCTCTCCTGTCACAGGCTGACAATAGTAGAAGCCTTGAACATAATTTACCCCAAGCTTTTCAAGATAATCTATCTGGGAGCGTGTCTCCGCTCCCTCGGCAATAACCTCAAAGCCAAGAGCGCTCATAGTGGTAAAAACATTGGAATAAAGGGTTTCCGCCCGTTTGGACTGCATGGCAGCCATCAGCATTGAGCGATCAATTTTTATCACATCAAAGGGCAGCTTCACCACCACGTCCAAATTGGCATAGCCGGAGCCGAAATCATCCAGGCATATTCCCGCTCCGCTGCGCTTAATGTCCGTTACCCAGGCAAGCAGCTCCTGCTCGTACACCGTAGCTGCCGTTTCCGTTATTTCAAACTGGAAAAATTTCGGGTCCACATGGTGGTTTTCCAGGACCTCCAAAATTCTTACGCTTAACCTTGAGCCGAGAAATTCCGCCGGGGAAACATTAAACTTCATGCACCGCATAAGATCTTTTATCTCTGGATTTTCTTCAATAAAGCTGCACACATTTTGAAAAACACAGGAGTCTATAAGATTAATCTGTCCGCTGCGCTCAGAGATTGGTATAAACTCCCCAGGGGAAATTTCCCCCAGCACAGGATGGTGCAGCCGCACCAATGCCTCGGCACTTACAAAGCGTCCGTCCTTCATGGAGTAAACCGGCTGATAAGAGACCTTAAAGAGCTTTTCCTCAATTGCGGTGTACAAAAATTCCTCAATTTCACGTGAGCGCTTAAATTCCCGCACAATTTCATCGTCCACCATAAGAATACTGCCTGCACCCAGACACTTGGTTCTTGAAATAGTATAGTCCATCAGTGCCAGCATTTCCTCAGTGTTTCTTACTTTTCTGTTCAGTGGAAATCCGCATATGCAGGCGCTTACCTGAAGCTCCATTCCGCTGACAGTGACTGTTTGCCTGAAATGCTCCTTTATCTGACTTAGGGCATAGTAATAACCCTTTTCCGAGTACAGGATTATGGCAAACTTATCTCCGGTAAACCGAAAAACCTGTTCATCTCCCGCAATTTTGGATAGCTTTTTACAAAGGCGCACCAGGATATCGTCCCCGTATTTAAGGCCAAAAACGTGGTTTATTCTTTTAAGATTGTCAATTGCGATTGTAACCAGCCAAATATTTTGCTTTTTAAGCCCGCAGAGATCCAAAACCTCCTTAAGCCCGGTAATGGCATAGGCACCCGTAAGATTGTCTATTTTTCCGTTAGGGTTTTGTATGGTGAGCATAAGGACTATTACTGCCATAGCCACCCCTACACCCACAAGGCGCAGGCCGGCATTCAGCATTTGTACAAGTGCGCAGACAAGGCAGATCAAAATTACCTCAACCACCACAAGGGCACGTTTGGCTCCTATTCTCTTTCTGAAAATGACCGCAGAGCAAAGGCCCAGAACCATATAGTAGAAGCAGTGGATATAAAGTACATTAAATAACTCCCCTCTTGCATACATCCCGCTGGAGTCATAGCTGAAAATAATCCCCGTAAAGAGATTTATGAAAAGACATGTCACCATTACCCCGTAAGGTATGCTCATTCCGATAATATAGGGCAATGTCCTTGGATTTAGTCCGCTTCTTAATGAGACCACATAAAGATACATGGCATAGGCTATGGTAGCCTCCAGAATGTAAAGCACGGTGAAGCCCGCTTTTTGAACCCCCACAGAATAAAGCTCGGGATATGTAAGCATAGCCCTTGTAATAACGTCGCAGGATATGCAAAGTGCGCCAAAAACTGCAAACCAAACGAAAAAACGGTTGCTTGCACTTTTTATTATCTTTTTGAAATTAACGTGTAAAAGGAAAACCAGCATGATAACAAGTGCGCTGATTTCAAAATATGTATTTGCTATCATAAAGCCACCTCCATACACATAAATTCTTATTCTATGAAACCCCGATATTCCTGAATATTATTCACATTTACACTATACCAGTACTTTTTCCCTGTTTCAACCCGAACAGATGCAAAATTACTTGATTACATATAAGCTTAATATGTGCATAATGTCGTTTTTTCTGTAACTACATCTTTCCCTCTCGTTGCGGATATGCTTTAAATGTGTTATCATCAAGGCGATATTAATAGTCTCCTCCCGCCGAACAGGACGGGAAATGACTTTTCTATAATGGAAGGAGCTCCACCATGCTAAAGCTGATACTCGGCGTTGCCGGTACCGGTAAAACCGCCATGATCACCGGCAAAATTAAAGCACAGGTTGCAGCAAAAAAAGGCGGCAGCCTGCTTATAGTGCCCGAACAATACAGTCACGAGGCGGAGCGTGAGCTTTGCGCCGTTTGCGGCGACAGTCTTTGCCTGTATGCCGAGGTACTCAGCTTTTCCCGGCTTGGAGTTCGGGTCGCTCAGGAGGCGGGCACCGGCGGCAGGGTTCTTTTGGACAAGGGCGGCAGGCTTCTTTGCATGGCACTGGCACTCAGTCAGATTGCCCACCGGCTCAAGCTCTATCCCGGTGCGGGCAGACGGGCGGAGCTGCAGGCAAGTCTCCTTGCCGCTGTTGATGAGCTTAAGGCTGCAGGCGTGGATGAAGCTGCGCTTTTGTCCGCAGCAGAGGGCTCTCCCCCGGGACTTTCGGACAAGCTTTCTGATCTTGCCCTTTGCATGGCGGCTTATGAGGCAGTTTTGTCCCATGGCCATGCCGACCCCGTTGATAAAATGCGCAGACTTGCGCTGGATATTGGAAAAAGCAGCATAGTAAACGGCTGCATTTATATTGACGGCTTTACCGACTTCACCGGAGCGGAAATTGCCGTAATCGACGCCCTTCTGTCCCGGGACGCCCAGCTTACGGTGTGTCTCACCTGCGACAGTATAAACGGCGACAACGAGCATTTTGAGCCCGCACGAAAGGCGGCAAGACTGCTTCTTCGTCTTGCTGATAAGCACGGGGTGAAAAGCGAAGTTATGCTCTGCCCCCCCTCCGGGGACAAAAATGCCGCTCTCTCTTTTTTCAACGAGCACCTTTTCAACTACACCTCCCAGGTTTTTGAGGACAAGGACGAAAGCGTAAAATTTTTCCGCTGCGACAGCATGCGCACAGAATGCGAGCTTGCTGCCGCCCACTGCATTGAGCTTATTCGGGACAAGGGCTGCCGCCTTCGGGATATTGCCCTTGCCGTCCGTGGCTTTGACGAATATGCCCCCACACTGGAAGCTGTATTCTCCCGCTACGGCGTTCCGCTTTTCACTGCACAAAGAAGGAGCATTCTTCAAAAATCTCTGCCGTCTCTCATCACCCGTGCCTACTCCATTATCACCGGCGGCTGGGATACTGAGGATGTGCTTGCCTATCTTAAAACCGGCCTTACCGGGATTTCCGTTCAGGATGCGGACGAGCTTTCCGCCTACGCTCTTACCTGGGGTATTCGTGGCAGCGCATGGACAAAGGATGGCAGTTGGGCTCAGCATCCCGACGGACTTAGCGCTGTTTTTGACGATACCAGCCTGAATCGTCTTTCCAGAATAGACACTACCCGTCGGCAGCTTACAGCCCCCCTTTCCGAGCTTTCTAAAAAAAGCCGTGGGGCTGAAACGGCTTCTATGCAGGTGACGGCACTCTCTGATTTTTTTGCCGCATTGCAGCTTCCCCAAACTCTTGAAGGACGCACAAACACCCTTTTGAACTGCGGTCTTTCCCTTATGGCGGCAGAATACGCCCAGCTTTGGGATATCCTTGTAAACGCCATGGAGCAGTTTTCTTCGCTTCTTGGGGACATGCCCATGACTCGGGAGGAATTCATTGGTCTTTTCACCCGTATGCTCTCCCAATACGAGGTTTCCGCAATCCCCGTTTCCAACGACAGCGTATCCGCAGGAGATATGGACAGAATGCGCCGCCGCAACATAAAGCACTTAATCATTCTGGGTGCATCTGACGACACTATCCCCCAAATCAGCTCAAGCCATGGAATTTTTTCCTCCGACGAGCGTGAGGCCCTTGGCGAGCTGGGCATTGATATTGGCGGTGTTGATGAGCTTTCCAGGGAGCTGTCTTTAATTTACAACTGTGTAAGCCTCCCTTCGGAGTCTTTGACCCTTTCCTACCCGGCCTTTGACGGCAGCGGGGCGCAAACCCGTCCCAGTCTTCTAATAAACCGCGCCAAACTTCTATTCGGACGAGAGGAAAAAAGCTTTGATGTAAGCTCTGCCCGGCTAAATGCCCCCATACCCGCACTTATGCTGGCGGCAGACGCCGCCGGAAACAGCAAAGCCGCTCGTCTCTCCCGGGAATATTTCTCCTCATACGAGGAGGGCAAAAAGCACCTTGACGAGCTTTCAAGCCGCTGCAGCGCTCAGCGCGGAAGCCTTTCCACGGAGACAGTTACCGCCCTTTACGGCGAAAAGCTTCGACTTTCTCCCTCCCGCACGGACTGCTTTGCCTCATGCAAGCTCAGCTACTTTCTTCGCTATGGTCTGCGCCTAAAAAAGCAGGAGCAAGCCGCCTTTAATCCGCCGGAGCTGGGCACCTTCATGCACTTTGTGCTTGAGGGCGTTGCGGGAGACATCTCCCGCAGTGTCGGCTTTAAAAACGCCGAAAGCGGCCTTGTTTCCGCCCTTTGCGATAAATATACCGATTTATATATCACCCAGCGCTTGGGTGGCTTTGAGGATAAGTCTCAGCGCTTTATCTACCTTTTTGAGCGCCAGCGCCCCGCCGTACGCAGGGTGGTGTCCGACATGGTGGAGGAACTTTCCCGCTCAGACTTTGCCCCCCTGGATTTTGAGCTTTCCTTCGGCGGCAGCGGTGAGCTTCCCCCTGTCACCTTCAGCGACGGCAGCTCTGAGCTTTCCGTAAACGGCATTGCCGACCGGGTTGACGGATGCTTTCGGGACGGAAAGCTGTATCTTCGGGTAATCGACTACAAAACGGGCAAAAAGTCCTTTGACCTCTCAGACATTTGGAACGGTATAGGCTTGCAAATGCTTCTTTACCTTTTTGCCTTGGAGCAGGAGGGCGCTCCCCGCTACGGAGCGGAGATTGTCCCCGCTGGGGTTTTATACGTTCCGGCAAGGGACGCTCTTATAAGCGCCCCCACCAATATAGACGACGAGGCGCTGTCCTCTCTGCGGGCGAAAAGCCTTCGCCGCAGCGGACTTATACTAAACGACAGTGAAATAATCGAAGCCATGGAGCATGGCGACTGCCACAGATTTATTCCGGTGGAATATAAAAAGGACGGCAGCCCCAAGGAGGATTCCCTTGCCTCCCGAGAACGCTTTGAGGAGCTTTCCGGCCATGTTAAGGGCAAAATGCTGGAGCTTTCCCGTCAGCTTAGCGGCGGGTGCATTTCCCCCGACCCGCTTTATAAAGGCGAATATGACGACCCCTGCCGCTACTGTCCCTACAGCAGCATTTGCCGCTTTGACGAGGACACGGACAAGCGGCGCTACCCCCCAAGGCTGAAGCCCGAGGAATTTTGGAGTAAGCTGGAGGCAGAGAAATGAGCAAAATAACGCTTACCCCCGCACAGGCTGCGGCAGTCAATACCCGCAATAGCTCTGTGCTTGTATCTGCTGCTGCGGGCAGCGGAAAAACCCGAGTACTTACAGAGCGGCTGATGGCCTACGTCACCGACGCAGAAAGCCCGGTGGATATTGACAGCTTTTTAATTATCACCTATACCCGTGCCGCAGCAGCAGAGCTTCGCGGGCGCATACTGGAGGAGCTGGGAAAGCGCTGCGCCGACGATCCTTCAAACCGCCGTCTGCGTCGGCAAAACGACCTTTGCTACCGGGCGGATATCGGCACGATACACAGCTTCTGCACGAAAATACTGCGGCAGTATGCCCACAAAACCGCACTAAGCCCCGACTTTCGTGTTGGGGATGAGGACCTTTGCTCAAGCCTCAGGCAGCGGGCACTGGGTAAGGTTCTGGACGAGGCGTATGAGCGCTTGGACAGTCTGGAGGGATTTTCAGCCCTTGTGAGCACCGTGGGCTTCGGCCGTGACGACTCTCGCCTTGAGAGCACGATTTTAAAGCTTCACGAGCGTATGCAAAGCCACCCATACCCTGAAAAATGGGCGGAAAAAATGCTTGCGGGACTGGACGGAAAAAATGCCGTGGATGCGGGCGACACCCCTTGGGGCAGGGAGCTTATGAGGGAAGCCCGCACAAGCGTGGGCTTTTGGTCAAAGCGCCTGGACGATATTTGGTTCGCCCTTTGCCAAAATGAGGATGAAAATGCTCCCCTCATCGCCGCCTACGGCGACAGCATTTTGGAAACCATGGAGGATCTTCGGGCGCTTTTGCGGTCGCTTGAGCAGGGCTGGGACAAGGTGCAAAGCCTTCTTCCCGTCCGATTTCCCCGTTTTAAGACACTTCGTGGCTACCAATATGAGGACAGAAAAAAGCTCCTTACCAGCGCACGTGACGACTGCAAAAAGGCCATGGGAGAGCTTGAAAAGACCTTTGGGGAATCCTCGGACACCCTTCTTTCAGAACTTAGGGCCACCGCCCCCGCCATGTCGGCGCTTATAAGGCTCACCCTTGATTTCAGCCAATGCTATCAAGCCGAAAAACGCAGAGCCGACATTTTGGACTTTTCTGATTTAGAGCACTTTGCCGTTGCACTGCTTTGTGACAGCGAAACCGGTCTGCCCACAGAAACCGCCCTTGAAATCTCCGCACGCTACACAGAGATAATGGTGGACGAATATCAGGATGTCAACGCCGTTCAGGAGCTTATTTTCCGCAGCATTTCCCGTCAGGAGCAAAACATTTTTATGGTGGGTGACGTAAAGCAGTCTATTTACCGTTTCCGGCTTGCAGACCCCGGCATCTTTCTTGAAAAGCTTCGCCGGTATAAAAGCGCAGACGAAGCCACCGACGGTGAGCCTCGGAAAATCCTTTTACAAGAAAACTTTCGCTCTGACAGCAGCATACTTATGGCCTGCAACCGCATCTTCTTCAGCATTATGTCAACCGAATTGGGGGACATTAACTACGACTCTCAAGCGGCGCTTATCCCCAAATCCGATGCCCCCGCTCCAAGGGGTCAGGTGTCGGTGACGATTTTTGAGACGCCGGACAAGGATGCGGATAATCAGCGTCCCGACAAGCTTTTCTATGAAGCCCAGCGTGTTGCTGACATGATCCGCAATTTGGTGGACAGCGGCGAAACCATTGCCGAGGGCGAGGACTGCCGTCCCCTTGGATTTGGGGACATTGCGGTTCTTCTTCACAGCCCCGGCGTCACCGGCGGCACCTTCAAGCGTGCGTTTAGCCAGCGGGGCATACCCGTTCTTTCCGACCAGGGCAGCGGCTTTTTCGCCTCTCCGCTAATTGTGGTGATGATTTCCCTTTTAAAAATCATCGACAATCCCCATGATGACATTCCCCTTGCCGCAGTGCTCAGCTCACCTATTTTCGGCTTCACTGCCGACGAGCTGTGCCGCATTCGCCTTTCCGATACCGGAAGTGATTTTTATTCAGCCCTTATAAACAGCTCCGAGAAAAGCGAAAAGTGCCATGATTTTATGGGCCACCTTGAATATTTCCGCAGCATTGCCCCCGACCTTCTGGTAAGGGATTTGCTGTCTCTTATTTATGAGCGGTTGGAGCTGCCCGTTCTTTGCGCAGCAATGAAGGGCTCTGACAGCGGGGCTACTGAGCTTATGCAGCTTTCGGAGCTTGCGGACAAATATGAAAGCGACGGCTACCGTGGGCTGCACGGCTTTCTTTCCGTGCTTGAAAGAATGGAGCTTCGGGGTGATGAACCACGGACAGTGGGGCAGTCCTCTGCAGACGCTGTGACAATAATGAGCATACACCGCTCAAAAGGGCTTGAATTTCCCGTGGTTTTTCTTTGCAACACCTCACGGCGCTTTAACACAACGGATCTTTCCTCCGGCGTACTTATACATTCAGAGCTGGGCGTGGGCAGTAAGGTAACAGACACCGCAAGGGGCATTGAATATCCCTCTTTAGCCCTTCGGGGAATCCGCAGTCGGCTTAACTCCGAGCTTTTAAGCGAGGAAATGCGAGTGCTGTATGTGGCACTTACCCGAGCCAAGGAGCGACTTTACATCACCTGCACCACAGACGACGCTCAGGCCTATTTAGACAAGCTTTCCGGTGAGCTTGAAAGCCCACTCAGTCCGGAAATTTTGAAACGCAGCCCCTCCTTTGCCTCATGGCTCGTTCGTGCCGCTCTTTTGGACGGGGGCAGCAGTATTGGCCTTTCCGTGGTGCATCCCCCGGAAAACGAAATTTTAGAGCAAGCTGAGGGCGGCGTAGCGGAGTTCTCCGCCCTGCCCGCTGTTCCCGACGAAGAGCTTTCGGAGCTTGCGGACAAGCTTGAATACCAATATCCCTATAAAGCCGCAGGCGCTCTTCCCTCAAAGCTTACCGCCACAAGCCTTCCCCGTGAGGAGGACGATGCCGAAGCCGTTCAACTTGTCCAAAAGCGCAGAAGTCTTTTCCGCATGCCGGAGCTGAGCGGCCACGAGCGCCCGCTAACAGGGGCAGAAATAGGAACAGCCACACACATTGTAATGCAGTTTATAAACTTTGAGCGAACCGACTCCATTGAAAATATCCGGCAGGAAATAGACCGCATTGCCGCCTTGGGTCAGCTTAATCCAAGGCAGGCACAGGCGGTGGATGAAAATGCGATACTTCGCTTTTTCGCCTCGGAGACTGGCTGGCGCATTAAATCTTCCGACCTTGTTCTTCGGGAACAACGGTTTTCCCTTCTTTGTCCGGCGGAGGTGTTTTTTGACACGCCCCAGGGCGAGAGCATCCTTTTGCAGGGCGTTGTGGACTGCTGTATTGAGGAAAATGGCCGTCTCACCATTATCGATTACAAAACCGACTATGTCACAGTAGACACCCTTGACGAGCTTACCCGGCATTATAAAAATCAGCTTAAGGCATATGCCTGGGCAATGGAGCGAATTACAGGAAAACCGGTTGAGGGTTGCGTTCTTTGCTTCCTTCGCAGCGGACTTACTACCGAAATAAAGCCCTGAAATCTCCCCATCTACCCACCCCAGGGTGTGGGCAAGCTGTGGTCACTATTTACGGCAAGACAAAACAAGAGCTGCCCGTCTTCCCGCCCGAGGGTTGGGGCGAGCCGTGCTCGTCCGATTTATAAAAACGAAAGACAGCAGTCTTGGAGCATCTCCAGGACTGCTGTCTTTTTAAGTGTTTTTAGATAATAAAAAACCCCGCTTCTCATGGAAGCAGGGATTTTTGAGCGATAATTATAAGATTTACAGACCGAACTTCTTGTTGAACTTCTCAACGCGTCCGCTGGTATCGACGAGCTTCTGCTTGCCGGTATAGAAGGGGTGACATTTTGAGCATATTTCAACTGTAATGTCCTTCCTGGTGGAGCCTGTCTCTATAACCTCGCCACAAGCACACCTAATCGTGGTCTGCTCATACTTGGGATGGATGCCTTCCTTCATTCTATGTTCACCTCTTTCTTGAGATTAGCTTACAAAGCGCAAGATGTATTGTAGCACAGTGGATTTTTTTTTGCAAGACTTTTTTGCATACAGGCTGCAAAAAGACGCTTTTTATCCCTTTTCTTCCTAAGAAGCGCTATTATCCCCGGGGTTTTCACCGCCTTGATCCCCGTCACCCCCCTGGTTTTGAACGGGCGGTGCCACATCTACAGGAGCCTGTCCGGCAGCGTCGTCCGTGGTTTCCGGCGTTTGCTGGGTGCTGTCCTGAGTCTGCTGGGGGCTGTTGGGATCCTCCTTCGCCTTTTGGGAAAACGGAAAAACGATGGTGGCGTTACCCTCGCTGTCATACACGCAAAAGCTGCGAAGAATGTAAAAAAGGGATACTGCCAGTATTACCAAAATAAGCAGAACTATTACCACTGCCCTAAAAGGGGAGTGCATCTTTTTTTGATGTCCCTTATAAATATCTCTTGCCCTTATTGCCACAATATCGTCCTCCGCAATGATTTAGCCCCGGTTCTCTATATCGGAAATAAGGCCAACACGCCTTGCATGCCTTCCGCCTTCAAACTCGGTGCTAAGGAATATATCCACAATTTTCAGTGCCAGCCCGGGTCCCAAAACACGCTCACCCATGGCAAGCACGTTGGCATCGTTGTGACGGCGGGTAAATTCCGCACTGAAGCAGTCCCCGCAAACCGCCGCACGCACACCCTTAACCTTGTTTGCAGAAATGGATATGCCAATACCGGTTCCGCAGATGATTATGCCCTTTTCGCACTCACCCGAAGCCACCGCTCTGCCCACAGCCTCGCCGTAAACAGGATAGTCGCAGCTTTCTTCGGTGTATGTGCCGAAATCCTTATACTCGATTCCCTTCTCGTCAAGATGCTTCATTACTTCCTTTTTCAGGCTGAAGCCGCCGTGGTCGCTGCCAATTGCTATCATCTTCTTATCCTCTTTCAACGCAAAATTATATTTTTATAAAGCTTGGCTTTCTTTTTTCGTAAACCGTAATATATTTATATCCCAGCTCACGCAAAATGTCCAGCCCTTCCTGGAGTCCCCCGGCAGCCTGATTGGTACGGTGGGCATCAGAGCCTATGGTAATTATCTCTCCGCCCAGCTCCCTATATCTTTTTAGTATATCCACCGTTGGTATAGGCGCCATGATTTTCTTTGTGCGAAGGCCGGAGCAGTTAATTTCAATGCCCCTGCCACCCTGTATCAGGTTTTTAAGGCAAATGTCCACCATATCGCCGAAATTATGCATATCAAAGTCCGCGGGAATGCCGTCCCTTCGCATATACCGCACCGTGTAGCCGATATGTGCCATTACGTCGTAAAAATCCATTTTGGAAAGCTCTATAAGCTCATGGGCATAGCGTTCATTTAAAATTTTGCATTCCTCAAGGCTCGTATAGCTCTTGTCATAGAAATCTGCCTCGTCCTCAAGATTGTGCAGCGAGCCCAGCACAAAATCCAATTCCGGCGCCGAGGCAATCTCCCTTGCCTTTGAAAGGTCATGGTTTCCCTCGCCAAGCTCCATGCCCAGGCGCACAGTAAGGTCAGAGGGCTTATTTTCCTTAAGCTCCCCAAACATTTCAAGCACACGCTGCCATTGGGCAGGGCGCTCACTTTCCTGCAGTGCGCCGGTTTTATAATCGTCCAAATCGCAGTGGTCGGTAAAGCAAATTTCACGTACGCCCTTTTCATAGGACGCAAGCGCCATCTCCGTCATAGTGTAATGCCCGTCCATAGAGCATTTGCTGTGGATATGATAATCTGTAAGCTGCAAAATTTTTCCTCCTTAGTTGGGCACCTTGCCCGCAAAGCTCCTATCCTGCCGACAAGGTCTAAAACGGCCACGCACCCGGAATCCAAACCAGTGCGTCGGTATACTCTCTGGGGAATGGTATTCCCGTGAGAACAGGATAGTATACCACGAATAGAAGCACACAAAGCCCCGTTGCGGCATAAACCTTTGGCCGCCAGTTAACATCCCGCAGTCTGAAGGAGTTAAAAACATGGCAGATGGCCAGCACAAGGAAAATGAGGCAGGGGAAATAATGATACTCAAAGGTGATTCTTGTAATAAAAAGCCACGGCACAAGCTGTGCCAAATATCCCAAAAGGATAAAAAGCGCCTTCCCGTCTTTATATTTAAAGGTGCGCCATCCCATGGAAATCATCGCAATAAGCCCGCCCCAACAAACCAGAGGGTTCATAAAGCAGCCAAAGGCAGATTTTATATTGCCGGGCATGGAATCAAGATAGTAAAGAATGGGTCTTGCATCCACTATCCACTGATACCAGCGGGAGGAATAAGGGTGCGCCGCATTCACACCTGCATGATAGGTGAACATATATTTTTGATTGTCCAGCACTATCTTCAAATATTCCTTGTCAAAGAACATGGACAAGCCGCTCATGCCCTTTGCCTGTCCGTAGGGATAGTAGCTCACATAATAAATAATTGCTGGAATCACAACAAAGAACACAAGGCATTGAAGAATGTTCCTTATAAGCTCCGCTTTATGCTCCCGGTTTTTCCCAAGGGCGCAAAGCTCCTTTCCCCGTGCAATGCGGAACAAAAGCCAAATTACCGCAAGCCCCGCCCCGCCGTACACCGCTGTCCATTTGCAGGCTATACCGATGCCGAAGCTGAGTCCCGACAAGAAAAGCGGCAGCGTTGTTCTCCATTTTGGCGCAAAAGGGTCATCCCGTGGAGCAGTTATCCAGCGGTACATAAAGAAATACATCAGTAGGATAAAAAACACGCCATAGGTGTCTATTGTGGCTATTCTCGTCTGCACGAAGTGCATAAAATCGAAGGCGAAGATAATCGTACCGCACGCAGAGATAGCCGTGCTGCCAAAGAGGTTTTTAATGAACACATACAAAAACGGCAGCATAAGAATGCCGAACAGCACGCCCATAAAGCGCCAGCCGAAGGGGTTTAGCCCAAATAGCTCTATACCTCCGGAAATTATAATCTTTCCAAGAGGCGGATGGGAAATTTCGTAGGGATAAATTTTCTCCATGTGCTCATTGGCTGTGCGGGCATGGTAAATCTCATCAAAGTAGGTGCTGTTAAGATAGCTGAACTTCTCCGGCACCAGCTCCTGCTCATCAAAAAGCGTGGCTGCCCCCTCGTTAAAGCTTAAATCCTCTGCCAAAATGGGGGTACCCGCCCAGTCGTATAGGCAAAGCTCGCCCAAATTAAGCTTGGAATCGGCAATTATGCGAATAAACTTTGGGGCCTTGCTTGTATCCGCCAGAGGAGCCTCCTGCCATTTGAAGATGTCCGCATAATTTTGCTCCATGGTGGCTTCATCCGTATAATTCTCGCCATCTTGAGAGTATTGAAGAAAATAGTTTCCGGTATGAAGTCCCGAATAGTAGCTTATTCTGGAGATAAGCGTTTCCCGCTTCAGTTCTATTTCAACATAGCTTCCCCGGTCCTCAAATTTACAAAAGCTTTCCGGTGCCTTCTTGTCCCCAAGGCCAAAAAAGGCCACAACGGAATACACCGCAATAATGAGCACAAGGGGAAGAATGTCCCGTCTCTCCATTGGGTATCGTGAATGGGGATAGCTAAGTTTTGAGCCCTCCCGCTCCACTATATCCGCCGCCGGATTGTCCTTTTTGAAAAGTCTGATATATGATGCAAAAAACACGAATACCAGGGCAAGCGCTACAATAAGGCAAAATATCGGAAGCATTTTCATTTCCTCACTTCTATATCCTAAAGTCTGCAAAAAACGCCGACTATATAAATATTTCTATAACAGGAGTCATTATACTACATATTACCCATGCTGTCCAATAAAAACCACCCGCCCACTAAAATAGGGGACGGGTGATTCGGGTTTACATAATCTTATTTTTTGCAGCCGCAGTCACAATTTTCGCCGCAGCAGCATTCCTTTCTTTTCACCACGGAGCGGATGACCATAAGCGTGACAAGCATAAGGATAATTGCAATGGGAAGGCTTATCCAAATGTTCTTGACAAAGCCGGTGATTATGTAGGAAACCAGGGACACGGCGGCAACTGTCATAGCGTATGGAATTTGGGTGGTAACGTGGTTCAGGTGATCGCACTGCGCACCGGTGGACGCCATAATGGTGGTGTCGGAAATGGGAGAGCAGTGGTCGCCGCAAACCGCACCGGCAAGACAGGCAGAAATGGCAATAATAAGCATCTGGAAGTCATTGGGGAACACAGCAACAACGATGGGGATAAGGATGCCGAAGGTACCCCAGCTTGTGCCGGTTGCAAAGGACAGACCCACGCCGATTACGAAAACAATGGCGGGCAGCAACACCTGCAATGCCTTCACGCTGTCCACAATGCCCTTAACATATGCCGGAGCGCCCAAAAGGCCGGTGGTGGACTTCAGTGTCCATGCAAAGATAAGGATAAGGATTGCGGGAACCATTGCTTTGAAGCCGTCGGGAATTGCGCCCATGCAGTCCTTAAAGCTAAGAACTCTGCGGCAAACAAAGTAAACAATCACAATAATAAGCGCAATCAGAGAGCCCATGGAAAGTCCCACGGAAGCATCGCAGTTTGCAAAGGCATCCATAAGGGATACGCCGGAGAAAAGTCCGCCGGTGTAAACCATACCAAGTATGCAGGAGATTATAAGCACAACTACCGGAAGAACAAGGTCTATAACCTTACCCTTGGGGTTGCCCTTTTCGTCGGAAACGGCGGCATAGGGACGCTCGGGTGTGGTGTAAAGGTCACCCTTTAAGGCGTTTCTTTCATGGGTAGCCATGGGACCGAAGTCAAACTTGGTGACGATCATAAAGATTACCATAACGATGGTAAGCAGGGAGTAGAAGTTGTAGGGAATTGCTCTAACAAAAATTTCAAAGCCGTTATAGCCTTCAACCGTGCCGGACACCGCCGCCGCCCAACTGGAAATGGGAGCTATCATGCAGATAGGTGCGGCTGTTGCGTCGATGAAATAGGCAAGCTTTGCACGGGAGATGTTGAACTTGTCTGTAACGGGACGCATAACGCTGCCCACGGTAAGGCAGTTAAAATAGTCGTCCACAAAGATAAGGCAGCCCAGTCCGAAGGTTGCGCCGAGAGCGCCCCTGCGGGAACTAATGCGCTCAGACGCCCACTCACCGTAAGCTGCCGAGCCGCCGGCCCGATTCATAAGTACGACTATCATTCCAAGCACTGCCAGGAAGATTAGGATACCCACATTATAGCTATCGGCAATAGAGCCGATAAGGGAGGTATTAAGCAGTGTGTTCGCCGCAAGCTCTACATTGAAGTTTGCAAATAGCAGGGTTCCCACAACAATACCTATAAACAAAGATGAGTAAACTTCTTTAGTTATAAGCGCAAGTCCTATTGCCACGATTGGGGGAATAAGCGCCCAGAATGTGCCGTAATTTTTTACGACCTCTCCGGTGCCGCCGCAATCCTCACAGGCTACAAGACCGGTGCTTTCACAGCTTTCACATTCGCCCTGCCCGCCGCAGTCCTCGCAGGGGATACTGCCGGTGCCGTCGCACCAGGGGCACTCCTTGGCGTTGCCGGAGCCTTCGCCGTCACCGGCGGCCATGGCACTAACGCTGAATATGGCACAGATCATCAGCACCAAAAGCATCAACGCCCAAAATCTTTTCGTTGGTCTTCTCATTTCTTTCCCTCCAAATTTTGCCCAATCTCCAGAGGAACAAAAAAAGCCATGTACGCGGAGAAACCGCACTACATGACTAAAGCATACAATTATAGTATGTTCGGGTCAATGACAGCGCTCCACTCATCGTGACAGTCCGACGGATATTCTCCGCCGTCCCGGCTTTGGCACTGTCCAGGTCGACAAATACCTCACCTCGGCGATTGCCCCTTTCACTTCCCGAGTAAGCCTGCTCGTTGGGAAGCTACTGATGGAAATCGCACCTCTATCATAGCCTTTTTCAAACCCTTTTGAAGGATTTGAGCCTTATTGATTCACTATTATACCGAATGGAGTAGAATTGTCAACCCAAAAATGAAGAAATTGTGAACAAAAGGGCGAAACCATCTAAGATTCCGCCCTTTGCAAGCTATTTTTTCGGCTATTTTTCGTTCATTTTTGCCGCAGTATCCAGCGCCAGCTCTATCATTTCGGCAAAGCCGGTTTGCCGCTGCTCCGCCGAAAGCTCCTCCGGACGGAAGATATGGTCTGAAATGGTGCAGATGCAAAGCGCCCTCTTTCCGGCCCTCGCCGCCGTAAGATAAAGTCCGGCGGATTCCATCTCCACTGCCATCACTCCCATCTTTTTCCAGCCCTCAGCACAGGCGGTATCGTCATTATAGAAGTTGTCACTGGACAAAAGACTTCCAACGTGAAGCTTTTTTCCCCGCTCCTCTGCGCATTCCGCCGCCGTGCGCAAAAGCTCAAAGCTGGCAGTGGGTGCAAGTGTGCCGGGAAGCCCGAATTTTGAAGGGAAGCTTGAGTCCGTGCAGGCGGACATGCCTGCCACAATGTCCATAAGGTGCAGCTCGTCGGAATAGGCTCCTGCACTTCCCACACGAATAATGTTGTCCACATCATAGAAATTGTAAAGCTCGTAGCTGTAAATTCCTATGGAGGGAATACCCATTCCGCTGGCCATAACCGTAACGTCAGAGCCCTTCCACTTGCCGGTGTAACCCTGAACGCCACGAACATTGTTCACAAGCACAGGATTTTCAAGGAAGGTTTCTGCAATATATTTTGCCCGCAGCGGATCGCCGGGCATAAGAACGGTTTTTGCAATATCACCCTTTTGGGCACTGTTATGAGGTGTAGGCATATAATTTCCCCCTAAAAATTTACTTAACGCCATCACGATACCATACTTTTTAGTTCTTTTCAAGTTATTGAAAAAATGCTACAATATTTGGTAAACATTAAAGATAGAGAGGTAATGGCTGTGAAAAAACTTATTATGATACTTTTGGCTGCAACCTTATGCACCCTTTGGCTGCCGGGAGCTGTCAACGCTGAGGAGAACTCCGCAAGCCCGGATTTCCCCGTCATGGGCAGCTTTGATGTGAACTATGAGGATTGGGCGCTGAAATATGTCTCGGAGCACCCCGACGAAATTAAGGTAATTTCTGCCGCCGCTCCTGAGTATTGGAGGGATTTCGGCTTTGACTCCCTTGAGGAATTTCTTGAGTCAAACGAGATGAGCCGTGAGGAATATATTATTGCTTATGAGGCCTACGATTATTTGTGGGAGCTTTATATGGAGGCGGGAGACACCTTCATGCAGGAGGCCCTGCCCCGCTGGATAGGAGATGTCCGTGAATATCTCGGTGCCGCACGCACGGGGCTTGGTGTCATGCTGAACGGAAAATACGTAAGCTTTCCTGACGCACAGCCGGAAATAAGCGGTGGCCGCACAATGATTCCCCTTCGTGCCCTTATGGAAACCATGGGTGCTCAGGTAAGCTACGGCACTGATAGCCAGGGCAGCCTTGTAAGTGTGCTTGTGGGCAGCACTGAATTGAAATTCTATATTGGCGGCAGCACCCTTTATTTAAGCTCCGATGGGAAGTCTGAAGCCATTGAAATGGACAGCCGTCCATACATAAAAAACGATAGAACATATGTACCCATTCGCTTTTTCAGCGAAGCTCTGGGCTACGATGTGCTGTGGGATGCCGAATTTGAAACCGCCGTTGTTTTGGACAAGAATTCTCTTATTTCTCAGCTTAACAAGGACTATACCCATTTTAACAAGCTCCTTTCCGCCATGTACGACAAAGACAGCGGCACCCGCAAAACAGCAGCTGACTTCACCGCCGCCATCACGAAATTCAGCACTCTGGATGGCGACATCCAGTCCCGCATAAGCGGCAGCGTCACCGTTATAAGCGACGGCCTAACTCAGCAAATAAACATGAATCTGGACTTCAGCCGTCTTATTGACATTTTTCTTTCCCAAGCAGAAAGTCCCATTCCTCAGGAGCTTTCCCAAAAGCTTTCGGGACTTAGCCACATCTCTGCGGACCTGATTTTGGATCTTGACGAGGGCATAATGTACCTTCATTATCCCGAGCTTATGAAGCTTGTGGGCGTTGAGCCTTCCGATGCCTGGATTATGGCGGAAATTAACCCCGACGATTTGCCGGAGCTGCCCTTTGAAGCACCGGAGCTAATCACCACCTTCGGCGGTGCTGCCAGCATGGGTGAGTACATTTATCTTTCCATGACAGGAAGCACCGGTGATTTTTCTGTACCATGCAATTTTCCCGCACTTATGTATAGTGACATTGTTTCCGCCGGAGCCAAGATTTCCCGTGTATGCGGCGACAGCACCTTTTCAGTTGTCGGCGGCACAGCCACTTGGCAAATGGATCGGAACGCCTACGAAATGCTCAACTACGGTGAGCTTCCCGAAAGTTCCGCTGACTACGATTATAAGGAGCTTAACATCACCCTCAGTATTTCGGATTACAGCGGCATAAAATGTGACTTTACGATTCGCCCTAACAATTTGTACAGCAGCAATTACAGGATTTCCGGCAGCTTGGCCATGCTTGGACAGAATGCGCAGATTAATCTTGAAGTGCACACCAACAACGTAATGAAGCTTAATCTTTCCATAAGCGCCAACACCAGTGAGAGTGCCCTTCCGGCAGCCACAAAGCCACCCGAGGGCAGCACAGTGCTTACTCAGGAGCAGCTTGGTCAGCTCGCCGTCTCCTAAGGCCTGTCGCCCCAGCAGAAAAACGCAAAAACCCCCGCCTGATGGCGGGGGTTTTTAATGTAATACGATTATGCGTTTACAAGCTTTGCCTGGTTAATCTTCACGCCGGGTCCCATGGTGGAAGCAGTAACGCAGCTTCTGATATACTGGCCCTTTGCAGCGGCGGGCTTTGCCTTGATGATAGCGCCGATGAGGGTGTTGAAGTTGTCGTTAAGCTTATCTACGCCGAAGCTGACCTTGCCGATGGGGCAGTGAATGATGTTGGTCTTGTCCAGACGATACTCAATCTTACCGGCCTTGATTTCCTGAACTGCCTGAGCAATGTTAGGAGTAACAGTGCCTGCCTTGGGCGTAGGCATAAGGCCCTTAGGTCCAAGAACCTTACCGAGGCGGCCAACAACGCCCATCATGTCGGGAGTTGCAACTACTACGTCGTAATCGAACCAGTTTTCGCTCTGGATCTTCTGAACGAGATCCTGACCGCCGGCAAACTCTGCGCCTGCGTCAAGAGCTTCCTGTATGCGCTCGTCCTTGCAGAAAACAAGAACTCTGCGGGTCTTGCCGGTGCCGTGGGGCAGAACAATAGCGCCACGAACCTGCTGGTCGGCGTGACGGCTGTCAACACCGAGCTTTACATGCAGCTCGACAGTTTCGTCGAACTTGGCCTTGGAGGTCTTGATGACCAGATCAAAAGCCTCTGCGGGGTCGTAAAGATTTGTTTTATCTACGAGCTTTACGCTCTCTTTATAGTTTTTACCTCTAAACAATTTAAGTTTCCTCCTTGTAATGTGGTTAGGCAGATACTCTTTGGTATCCTCCCACTTTGGAAGCGGGGAAGCGGCTGATTATTCAGCAGCTACTTTAACGCCCATGCTGCGGCAGGTGCCGGCGATCATGCTAATAGCGGAATCGATGTCTGTGCAGTTGAGGTCAGGCATCTTTGTCTCAGCGATCTTGCGAAGGTCTTCACGGCTGATGGTTGCGACCTTATCACGCTGGGGAACGCCGGAAGCTCTTTCCAGTCCGCAGGCCTTCTTTATGAGAAGAGCTGCAGGAGGAGTCTTGGTGATGAAGCTAAAGCTACGATCAGCATAAACAGTGATAACGACGGGGATCATAAGACCCATGTCGCCCTTGGTGCGTTCGTTAAAATCCTTGGTAAACTGGCCTATGTTGATACCATACTGACCAAGGGCAGGACCAACGGGAGGAGCCGGTGTTGCCTTTCCCGCAGGAACCTGGAATTTTACATATCCAACAACTTTCTGTGCCACTTAAGTGCACCTCCTAATTATTCAGTAACAATTTCGACCTGGTCATAGTCCAGATCAACGGGTGTCTCCCTGCCGAACATGGAGACAATAACACGGACTCTGTTTTTGGCGGGATCTGCCTCCTCGACTGTTCCGAGGAAGCCGTCCAGCGGTCCGTCGGTGACCTTAACGGTATCGCCGACGCCAAAGCCCGGGACGACCTCGTGGCGCTCAACGCCCAGGTCATACATTTCCTGCTCTGTAAGGGGGACGGCCTTGCCGTCACTTCCTACGAAGCCGGTGACGCCGCGAACATTGCGCACAAGATGCCAGCTTTCATCGGTAAGGACCATCTTAACAAAGACGTATCCTGGATAGGTTTTGTATTCCACAGTCTTGTCACCCTTGTCGGTGTGCTCTGTGACTGTTTCAATGGGAATACTAACTTCAACAATGAGTTCCTGCATCTTGCGGTTTTCCGCTGCCTTAAGAACGGCAGCCGCAACAGCATTTTCATAGCCGGAATAGGTATGGACTACATACCACTTTGCATCCTCAGCCATGGCGTCAACCTACAAGAGTAATCAGAGCCTTAACTCCCACTTGAGCAAGAGAGTCGAAGCCCCAAAGAACGACGGCGGAAGCGGCGATAACCACCAGCGCTACCAGAGTATTGTTGATAATCTGGCTTCTGGTGGGCCAAACGACCTTTTTGAGCTCGCTCTTAAGATCGCGAAACCACTGGGCTACTCGTTCTGTAAATTTTAGCTTTTCATTCTTGTCAGGTTTTTTGACAGCTTCTGTGGACTTTTTGACGACTTCGTCTTTTTCCTTTGCCATTGATTGCACTTCCTTTCAAAAAACCTTACTTTGTTTCGGAATGCAGCGTGTGCTTGCGGCAGAAGCGGCAATACTTGTTCATCTCGACCTTGTCGGGAGTGTTCTTCTTGTTCTTGAACGTATTGTAGTTCCTCTGCTTGCACTCATTGCATCTGAGCGTGATTTTCACTCGCATTTCGGCACCTCCTTGTAGTATTAGGCCTGCGGCCCTGTGTTGCCTCCCTGTACAGGCGAAAGCGTGCAAAATGTAAATTTACGCACGAAAATAAAGCCTCTCCGCTGACAGGTAATTGGTATTGTAGCACAGCTTTTTGTGCCGGTCAACAGTTTTTTCTATAATTCACGTCATTTAAATGTATAAATCTAATGTAAAGCACCTTAAACGATTGTGATATTTTTTTTATTGTGCTACAATGCTTTCGTTCCGGGCGCCTTTGCGCAATTTCAAGGAGGAAGTATGGACTACGACATTGCTATAATCGGTCTTGGGCCTGCCGGTTCCACTCTTGCCGCCCATCTCCCCGAAAACATGAAAGTCTGCGCCATCGATAAAAAGAGCGACAGTGTCCAAGGCTTTAAAAAGCCCTGCGGCGGCCTTCTTGCCCCCGACGCCCAGAAATTCTTTGCGGGCCTTGATTTGACGCTCCCAAAGGATGTACTGGTGGATCCACAAATATTTTCCGTTCGCACGATCGACTTTGATAGCGGTCTTACCCGCTATTATCAGCGCTTCTATTTAAATTTAGACAGGGACAGGTTCGACAAATGGCTTGTCTCCCAGATACCACCCCATATAAATATTTTTTCCGACTGCCGCTGCACGGCAGTTTCGAGAATCGAAGGCGGCTTTTCCGTAAATTATATTGGTGCGGACGGGAACCCCTGTGAAATCACCTCCCGCCTCATTGTCGGGGCTGATGGTGCCGGCTCTCTTGTGCGCCGGACAATGTTCCCCGGCAGAACTATTCGTAAATACACTGCCATCCAGCAGTGGTTTGAAGATAATAATTCCACGCCCTTCTACTCCAGCGTTTTTGACAGCGGTATCACCGATTGCTACTCCTGGACTCTATCAAAGGACGGCTGTTTCATTTTTGGTGGTGCCTACCCCCAGAAGGACTGCGCAAACCTTTTTGAAACGCAGAAAAAGCGTCTTTCGGAAAAGGGCTTTATCTTCGGCACGCCCCTTCGCACGGAAGCCTGCGTGGTTTACCGCCCGTCCCGCATGAGGGATTTCGTAACCTCCAAAGACGGCGCTTTTCTTATCGGCGAGGCAGCGGGGTTTATTTCCCCCAGCTCACTTGAGGGCATAAGCTACGGCATGAGAAGCGGCTTCGCCCTTGCGGAGGTTTTTTGCAGCGGCAGCACCCGCCCCGAACACCTATATCGAAAAAACACTCTTGGAATTCGCCTAAACCTGATGCTTAAGCTTATAAAATGTCCATTTATGTACAATCCCTTTTTGCGAAGACTTGTTATGAAAAGCGGCCTTACCAGCGTGGAGCTTCAGTCTCCCGGAAGCGCCCGCTAAGTCGGCAGCGCTTAAATCTCCTGCCGGTTTTCGGCGGGCTTGACGCAGCTTATTTTTACTCAAAAATCGGAGGCCATTGCATTGACAGCAGAAGAAGCGCTTAATTTCATACACGAAAAGCTTTGGCAAGGCTCAAAGCCCGGTCTTTCCCGAACGCGGGAGCTTTTGTCCCTTATGGGCGAGCCGCAAAAAAAGCTTTCCTTTATACACATTGCTGGTACCAACGGCAAGGGCTCAAGCTCCGCCATGCTGGCCTCCATACTGCAGGCGGCAGGATACAAAACAGGGCTTTACACCTCCCCCTTCATTACCGTTTTTAACGAGCGCATGCAGGTGAACGGCGTACCTATATCCGACAACGAGCTTGGGGAAATTACCGAGTTTTGCGCCCCCCTCGCCCTTTCCATGGAGGATAGGCCCACGGAGTTTGAGCTTGTGACCGCCGTCGCCTTTGAGTTTTTCCGCCGCCAGGGCTGTGAGCTTGTGGTGCTTGAGGTGGGCATGGGCGGACGACTTGACAGCACCAATGTCATTGAAACGCCCCTGTGCAGCGTCATAACAAACATTGGGCTTGACCACACGAGGGAGCTTGGTGACACTGTTGAGAAAATAGCCTTTGAAAAAGCGGGTATTATAAAAGAAAACTGTCCCACCGTGATTTACGATTTGCCTGAAAATGTGAGGGCGGTTATAAAGTCCCGCTGTGCCAAGGCTTCCTCTACCCTTAACTCTGCCGATTTTTCAAAGCTCTGCCCCAAAGCCTTTGACCTTTCGGGGCAAGCCTTTACCTATAAAAGCTCACCGGAGTATGCGCTGTCCCTTTTAGGGGGGCATCAGCTCAAAAACGCCGCCGTAGTGCTTGAAACGGTGGAGGTTTTGCGCAGGGAGGGACTTCGTATTTCCAATGATGCCGTTAGGTCAGGTCTTTCCTCCGTTAAATGGCCTGCCCGCTTCGAGATAGTTCACGAAAAGCCCTACTTCATTGTGGACGGCGGGCATAACCCCCAGTGTGCCGAAACGGTGGCGGACAATCTTGCCCGCTATTTTCCCCGGCAAAGGAAGGTCATCTTACTGGGCGTTTTAGCGGACAAGGACTACATGGGGCTTGCCCGCATCCTTGACATACAGGCGGATGCCTATGTGTGCATAACTCCCCAAAGTCCCCGTGCCCTTGAGGCGGACAAGCTGGCGGCGGCGCTTAGTGTCTTCGGAAAACCCGCCGTTACCGCAGAAAGCATTGCCGCGGGCATTGAAAAAGCCCTGTCCCTTGCCGGAAGCGATGGCGTGGTGTGCTCCGTGGGCTCCCTTTACTCCGCAGGGACTGTGCGGGCATATTTCGGCAAATAAACCATTTAAGTGAAAGGTGATGATAAACGCTCAAAATTGTTTGCTCAGAGTAGGACCCGGTGCGTTAAGTGCAGACAGACGGGATTTGCTGTCTGACGAAAGGGCAATGGCATTGCCCTGCGGTACCCTGTCCGAATCCGCTGTGCCACACTGGAGCGTTCCTCCTTTTGTGGCTGGTCACGAAAGGAAGTATCACAAATGAAAACCAAACGCCTTGTAACGGATGCTATGCTTATAGCCATGTATTTTCTTCTAAGCAACTATTTCGCCGTTAATCTCGGCAGCATCCGTATCACCTTGGACATTCTTCCCATTATCGTGGGCGCCGCCCTTTTCGGCCCTCTAGATGGTCTTTTTATCGGACTTATCGGCAATTTCCTTTTTCAGCTTGCCGGCCCCTACGGGCTTTCCATAACCACTCCTTTGTGGATGCTGCCCGACGGCATACGGGGACTTTTAGTGGGTCTTTTTCTTTGCAGGCGCTGGGGCAAGATAAAAACCCCCAAGCTTGCGGTAGGACTTTTAATCATCTCCCTTATCATAACCACTTTGACCACCGGCGTTATGTATGTGGACTGTCTTGTATTTCAGTACTCCTTTGCAGCTTACGCCCCCTTTGTTGTTTGGCGATATGCTGCGGCAGTACTTGTTTCAATCCTAATCTCCCTTTTCCTTATCCCCCTTTTAAAGGCCATGAGCCGTGTTGTGAAAATTAACGGAGGTGAACCTCAATGAGAATAATGGCCATAGATTACGGCGATGCCCGCATAGGGCTTGCGGTGTCTGACGCCATGGGTATGCTTGTGGGCGACGCCTGGACTCTTTCCGAGTGGAACGCCCAAAGGGCGGCGGACGCCATAGTTGCGGAGGCGAAATCCCGTGGGGTGGAGCGCTTTGTGCTGGGCTACCCGAAGAATATGGATGGCAGCTTAGGCCCCCGTGCCGAAAAAAGCCAGGAATTCAAAGCTCTTTTGGAGAGTCTTTGCAGCATTCCCGTTATTTTATGGGACGAGCGCCGCACCAGTATTGCCGCCCATGACATTCTTCATGCCAATGGCCGCAAGATGAAGGATCATCGAAAAAATGTGGATGCAGTTGCGGCTTCTCTTATTTTAGAGGGCTATTTAGGCACGCTATAAGGCTTGGGGCGCAGGGCAAAAAACGCCGTCTGCGTCCCTAACTCTACGGAGCGTTTATTGTATTTTTCTCCTCCCAACGCTAAAATACCTATCGAGGTGATTGAAATGAACTGCACAAATGTGGGAAAGCTCATTCGCAGCCTGCGGCTGGAAAAAGGAATGACCCAAAAGGAGCTTGCAGATAAAATGAGTCTTTCGGATAAGACCGTCTCCAAATGGGAGAGAGGTCTCGGCTGTCCGGACATTTCCTTTCTTGCAGAGCTTTCAAGTCTCCTTGAAGTCAATTTAAGCGAGCTGCTCTCCGGGGAGCTTTCCGAGAGTCAGCTTGTGGGAGGAAACATGAAAAAAGCAAAATATTATGTGTGCCCCGTCTGCGGCTCAATAAGCCTTTGCACGGGGGACGCTTCCTTATCCTGCTGCGGAAGAAGGTTAGACGCACTCGAACCCCGAAAAGCGGAGGACTGCGAAAAACTCAGCGTTGCACCTGTGGAGGATGAATGGTTTATTGAAAGCACGCACCCCATGGAAAAGAGTAACTACATTTCTTTTGTAGCCTTTGCCACAGGGGACAGTGTGCACATAATAAAGCAATATCCCGAGTGGGGCTTGTCCCTGCGCATTCCCAAGCTCCGCCACGGAACTCTTGTTTGGTACAGCACTACTCTTGGACTTCTTTATCAGCTTATATGAGAAAAAGCATTGCGGGACAATTCCTGCAATGCTTTTATAATATGGTAACAATCCGGATACAATTGGCAGTATATAGCTTTTTTTGGAAACTTTAATTTCGATTTACCGTCCTAAATTCATAAAGCAGCGGCAGGGCGACACTTATGCCGCAAATATGTACCAATCAAGGAGGAAGCGAAATGAAAAGGACTCAAAAAATTCTTGCACTTTTGTTGGCACTTGTTCTTATTTTTGCAGTGGCAGGCTGCTCTGCCGGAAAATCCGCAGACAGCACATCGGCAGAGCTGTCTCGTCCCCAGGAAGCTCCAGCGCCCGAAGCGGAATACAGCCAGTCCGCCGACATGAGCCTTGATTCCGGAAACGGCAGCAACGAAGGCGGAGATTTTGTCTCCCAAAATTCCTCGGAAAAGATTATCTATTCCGGCAGCGCAACTGTTGAAACGCTGGAGTTTGACACGGCTTTGGAGAAGCTTGCAAAGATGATTGAGGACTGCGGCGGCTTTATTCAAAGCTCCTATGTAAGCGGCAGTAACTATTACGACAGCTACTACAACCGCGAAACTTACCGCAGTGCGGAATACTCCATTCGCATTCCCTCAGCAGGCTTTGCCAGTTTCACAGACAGCCTTGAGAGCCTTGGAAATGTACCCTACAGCAGCACCAACGCCGAAAACATCACCATGCAGTATCGTGACACCGAAGCCCGGCTTACCGCCAGGAAAACCGAGGAAACCCGGCTTTTGGAGCTGCTTTCAAAGGCAGACACCGTGGAGGATATGCTGAAAATTGAGGGCTATCTCTCCGATGTGCGCTATGAAATCGAATCCCTGACCTCCCAAATCAAGAATTGGGACAGCCTTGTGAGCTATTCAACTCTGAGCCTCACCCTAAACGAGGTCATCGACTATACTCAGAAAAAGCCCTCCGCCGTGGGCTACGGCCAGCAGCTTAAGGAAGGCTTCCTGCGCTCCCTTGAAAATGTGGGCAGCTTTTTCAAGAGTCTTTTCAAGTGGCTTATTACCTCTCTGCCCGTGCTTGTGCTTATAGCCGCTGTGGCTGTTGCCGCCTTTTTCATTGTCCGCAGGATTATAAGAAAACACCGCATAAATAAAAGCTCCGGTGACAGGATGGATGATTAAAATGAAAAGCTTTTTTTCAAAAAGAACCTCGTGGATGTGCATCTTGCTTTTGTGCCTTTTGCTGTCGTTTATCCTGTGCAGATTTGCGTTTTTCCCTTTCCATGGCATGAAGCAGTGGCCCGACATCCTTGCCGCCGCCGGACTTGTGGTTCTGCTTATTTCCTTTGCGCTGAAGCTGCGCTGGGTATCCATGTCGGCAGCCTTTGGCTATATTCTCGGGTTTGGGCTGGGCGTAATATTTAATACCGACGGTGTTGATCAGGGGGGTGGCGCAACAAACAATCTTTGGATTATTTGGACTGCCAGCTATCTTCTTTTCATGCTGGCCGGCACCGCTTTTGATGTTGCCGCCAAAAGAAACCGCAAGGCAAGATAAAATCTCAGCAGAAAATTAAAAGGGTCATCGTATAAACGATGACCCTTTTAATTTTCTGCGCCCACCTACCATTGCACACGGAGCACAAGCCTATGCACCGCAGACACATCATCTGCGGTGATTTTTTATTTGCTTGCCTTTTCGTCGGCGGCGGAGGGTTCGCTTATATGTACAATGCCATTTTCCACCGAGAGCCGCCCCTCGCAGTACAGCGCCACGGCACGGGGGAGCACAAAATTTTCCCCTTCCTCCAGCACACGCCTTTGCAGGGCAGCGGGAGTGTCTCCTTCACGCACGGCAACCGCCTTTTGCAGAATTATCGGGCCGAAACGGGTCTTTTCCGCAGCAAAAAATGCCGTTGCTCCTGTAAGCTTCACACCGGAACGCAGGATTGCCTTTTGAATTTCGCCGTCCGGCACATCGGAAAACGCCGGAAGAAGCGAAGGATAGGTGTCAATAATTCTTCCCCCAAAGTGCTTGAAAATGGGCTGGGTAAGCTCGCAGCTATACCCCGCAAGAACCACAAGGTCAATATCAAGGTCACGAAGCTTGTCCAAAACAGCGAAGCAAAAAACGGTTTGGCTGGGAAACATATCCCTGTCCACAACATAGGTTTGAATTCCGGCCATCTCCGCCCTTCTCAAAGCATAAGCCTCGGGATTTGTGGATATTACCGCCGAAAGCTCAAAATCGGGTATCTCCCCGAAAACATTTGCATCAATAAGGGATTGAAGATTTATCCCGCCGCCCGACACCAAAACCGCTGTTTTGACCATTTTCTGCCCTCCGAATTTCTATGATTGTTCGCAATTGTGTTTAATATGTTAGCAATCCCGATAATTCATCAGGATTTTAAAAGCTTTTCAGCCCACTGGCTGTTAATGGCCTCGGCAGCCTTAAGGCGCTCAATAAGCTCCCTGCGGCTCTCGTCATCGTCAAAGCGCAAAACCGCCTTTGAGAACATTTCTGACAGTTCCCCGCCCTCAACCTCATCAAAGGGGATACAGCGCTCCTCTCCAAGACTTGCAAGAAAGGCCGTAACCTTCGGGTCATAGGATACTCCCACAAGGGGTATCCCTTGAGATGCGGCAAAAATAAGTCCGTGTAGACGCATGGATACCATGGTTTTCATCCGTGAAAGCACGCCCATGGTAAGGGCGGGACTCATAGGCTCGGATATGACCTTAGAGGGGTTTTTCATTAAGGCTCTGACCGTCTCCGTGGCCTCCATGTCCTCCTTGTAGTTTATAAGAATGAAAACCGGCATAAGTCCAAAGGACTCATAGGCATAGTCCGCTGTCTGCGCAAACGCCGCCGCCTTTTGGGGAAACTCCGCCCAATCCCGAACGGAGAAGCAAACATAGCCCTCCTTGGGGTCAAGGTCATATTTCTTAAGCTCCTCGTCCACCCTGTCCTGAGACGCAGGCACTATGCTAAGAGCAGGGTCGGAGGCAACAAGCATTTTCGGCTTGCTAATCTGAAGTCTCTCCAGTTCCTTTAAACTGTAGGCTTCACGAAGGGTTATAACATCCACACAGTTATTCAGGGTTTTTCTAATGCGCCCTTCATCCCTGCTGTCCACTATTGGGCCGATACCGCAGCCGTACATCATAACCGCATTTCCCAGCCTTTTTGCGCTTGATATGGTAAAAAGGTAGTACCATAGGCTGCGTCTGCTGGTTACGTTTTGTATGAGACTTCCGCCGCCGCTTAGATAAAGCTTTGTCCGTTTCATCACACGTCGGAAGGCGGGATAATTGAACATGTGCACACTTTCCACGCCGTAGCGAAGGCGAGTGCCTTTGGGGTCACGGGAAAGAGCGGTGATGGGCATGAAGGGAGATATTCCCCGCATTTCCCCAATGATTGCTTCCAAAATAGCGTCATCCCCTGCATTGCCCATTCCGTAGGCGCCGCAGATAATTACGCCGTCCCGCTTACCCTCATTTAAAAGGGCCTGCCTGCGCAGAACCTCGGTGTAAATATCAATCTGCCGCCTTGTAGTGGCTTCAACAGAGAATTCATCCCTGGCTTTTTCATACAGAGCGCCGCCCATTTTTTCCCTAAGCTCAGGGTCTTTGGCAAGCTGGGCAAGCCTCTGCCCCAGCTTTGCATAATCTCCGGCTGCGAAAAGGTAGCCCGTTTTTCCGTCCTCAATAAGCCGTGGCACACCGCCCACGCGGGAGGCCACCGTGGCAAGCTTCGCCCGTGAGCCCTCGGTAAGAGCGTAGGGGAAGGTCTCTGAAAGGGACGTTAGGGTGTTTATATCAATTGCTCCAAAGAAGGTGTTTATATCGTCGATCCAGCCGGGGAAGGCAACTGCCTTTTCAACCCCAAGCTCGGCGGCAAGGGACTTTAATGCTTCCATCTCCATGCCGTTGCCCGCGATTACAAGGCGAAGTCTTTCGCAGCTTTTATATCCCTCGGCAAAGCCTTTAATCAGTGTTGCAACATCCTTAACCGGGTCAAGACGGGCGGCTATGCCCACAACAACGCTGTCATTATCGCAGTCAAGTCCAAGACTTTTTAAATATCCAATTTTGTCCTCACAATGGGGCACAATAGAGAAGTCAACCCCGTTATATATGGAAAACACACTGTTCGGATCCGCACCCCGCTCAATTAAAAGCTCCCTCATGGAGTCGGAAACACCCACAAGATAATCTGTTCTTTTAATGGCAAGGGCATTGGCGCTTCCATAGGTCAGCGCCGCCATGGGTCTGCCCAAATAATCCAGCTTCGGGTCGCTGTGAACTGTTGTTATCACCGGAATACCGCAGCTTTTTCTAAGAAGCATTGCCATAACGTTGCCCCGTGCGCCGTGGGAATGGATAAGCTCATATCCGCCCTGCTTAATCATAGCCTTCAGCTTTTTAAGGGCGGTGGGAATGCCGTCCTCCATAACAATGGTAGGAATGCCCAAGGCGGCGGCTTCCTTTGAAAACTCTCCCTCCATAAAGCAGACCAGCGTGGCATCAATTTGGCTGCAAAGTCCCGAAAGAAGATAGTGTATATGAGTTTTGGCGCCGCCTGTGTCACCGCCGCTGATTAGATGAATTACTTTCAAATTGTCTCCTCCTGGGAATAAATTAAAATTCTCCCTTGTTATATAAAAGAAAATAAGTTAGAATAAAAAATCAACCTTGCTGTGTAGTAATAATCGAAGGGAAAAAATTCCTTTTTTATCTGCCAATAAATACAAAGCGCAGAAAATCCGGTAATTAGAGAAGATTCACATTTCCCTTTTTATCTACCAGTAAAGTATATCCCAAATGGCGGATACGGTCAATATTAGGAGGTCAGTATGACAAAAATATATCTCATCAGGCACGCAGAGGCGGAGGGCAACTTTTACCGCCGCATTCACGGACATTATAACAGCGATGTTACCGCTCGGGGCAGACTTCAAATTGAAGCCCTTGCGGAGCGTTTTCGGGACATTCCCATTGACGCCGTGTATGCCAGCGACCTTCTTCGCACCCAGAGAACCGCAGGCGCTATTTTGAAATATCACCCCCAGCTCAAGCTGAACATTGAGCCCCGCCTTAAGGAAGTCTGCATGGGCTCCTGGGAGGATGAACCTTGGGGCAATGTTGCCCAAGAAATGCCCGACCAGCTTTACTATTTCGGCAGCGACCCCGCACGCTGGAACATCCCCGGCAGCGAAAGCTTTGAGGATTTGGGCGACCGGATTATGGGCATTATTACCGAACTTGCCCAAAGGCACAACGGGCAGACTATTGCCTGCGTAAGTCACGGCATGGCGATCCGCACACTTATGTGCCGCATAAAAGGCGTAAAGTCTGAGGACATTGGTGCTGTGCTTCACGGCGATAACACCTGCGTTGCCCTTTTAGACGTCGAAAACGGTAGCATCAGCATTGAATATTATAATGACAACAGCCATCTTCAAAACGGCCTTAGCACCTTTGCCGATCAAAGCTGGTGGCGTGAATCCGAGAAAAAGGACGTGGCAAACCTTCGCTTTGTCCCCATGGATTTGGACGATAGCGGCGACGCAGGTCTATATGCCGACTCCTATGCCGACGCTTGGCAGCAGGCTCACGGAACACTTAAGGGCTTCGCAGCAAAGCCCTATTTGCAGTCCGCTAAAGCCGTTTCCAAAAACGATTCTCAAACTCTCCTAAAAGCCTTCAGCGGAGATAATTTTGCAGGAATAATTGAGCTTGACCCAAGGAGAATGGAAAAGCAGGGCGCAGGCTGGATAAGCTTCTGCTATGTCACAGAAAGCCTTCGCGGCTACGGCTACGGCCCCCAGCTTATGGGCCACGCCATTTCATATTATAGACGAGCGGGAAGGCAGGCGCTTGCCCTTCATGTTGCACAGTGCAACAACCGTGCCGTCCACTTCTATGAAAAGCTTGACTTCAAGCACGTTGCCACGGAGGAGGGCATACTCTCACCTCTTCTCCTTATGGAAAAAAGCATTTGCCGCCCCTAAAAGCGGCTCAATATTATTGCCCGCTCCGGCATTGGCTTGGGGAAATCCGCAGCTTGTGCCTCAGCATATGGGAAAGGACTTAAATGGAAATTACTGATTTTCTGCCGGTTTCAAAAGAGGATATGGTAAATCGTGGGTGGTACTGGTACGACTTTCTTGTGGTATCCGGCGACGCTTACGTGGATCACCCCAGCTTTGGCCCTGTGGTAATCGCAAGGCTTCTTGAGGACATGGGCTTTCGTGTTGCCTTTCTTGCTCAGCCCGGTTGGCGGGATGCCTCTGCCTTTGAAGCCATGGGCAAGCCCCGCTACGGCGTTTTCATCGGTGCCGGCAATCTTGACAGCATGGTAGCCCACTACACCGCTGCAAAAAAGCCCCGCAGCGAGGACTTTTACTCTCCCGGTAAGAAAACCGGCCTTCGTCCCGACAGGGCGACAATAGTATATGCAAACCGTGCACGGGAGGCCTTCGGCGCTGACATGCCCATAGTTATCGGCGGGCTTGAAGCAAGCCTTCGCCGCTTCTCCCACTACGACTACTGGGAGGACAAGGTCCGCCGCAGCATTCTTGTGGACAGCGGTGCAGACCTTCTTGTTTACGGCATGGGCGAACGGGCGACCCGTGAAATTGCCAAGGGCTTAAAGCGCAAAATAAGCCCCTCGGAAATGACCGCCATTCGTGGCACCGCCTTTTTGGCGGTGGACGAGAGCGCCTGTCGCTTTGAGCATTTGCTTTTGCCCTCCTTTGAGGAAACCGCAAAGGACAAGGTAGCGTACGCCAACGCCACAAGGGTGGAGTATGAGGAGCATGATGCCGTTAGGGGAAAAGCCCTGTGCCAAAGTCACGGCAGCAAAATGTTAATTGTTAATCCCCCTGCCGCTCCCCTTAGTACCGAGGAGCTTGATGCCGTTGCGGATTTCCCCTATACACGGGAGGTTCATCCCATGTACGAGCCTTTAGGCGGCGTTCCGGCCATTGAGGAGGTTCGATTCAGCGTCATCCACAACCGTGGCTGCTTCGGCGCCTGCAACTTTTGCGCTCTTGCCTTTCATCAGGGCCGTATGATTACAAGCCGCAGTCAGGAAAGTGTTATCCGCGAGGTGGAGGCCATGACCCACCACCCCCTTTGGAAGGGCTATGTTTCCGACATCGGCGGCCCCACGGCAAACTTCCGCCATCCCTCCTGCAAAAATCAGGACAAAAACGGCATGTGTGCCAAAAAGCGCTGTCTTGCACCCACACCCTGCAAAAATTTGGACGCCGATCACAGCGACTATTTAAGCCTTCTTCGCAGGCTTAGGGAAATCCCCGGCGTTAAGAAGGTCTTTGTGCGCAGCGGAATCCGCTTTGACTATATGCTGGAGGACAAAGACGGCCAGTTTTTCTCCGAGCTTGTGAAGTACCATATTTCCGGTCAGCTTAAGGTTGCTCCTGAGCACTGCATCGATAGTGTTCTTGACTATATGGGCAAGCCCCACATTGAGGTCTATGAGCGCTTTATGGACAGGTATTCAAAGCTTAATCAGCGCCATGAAAAGGAGCAGTACGTTGTGCCCTACCTTATGAGCTCCCATCCGGGAAGTACGCTGGAGGACGCCATTGCCCTTGCGCAGTACCTTAACGAGCGTGGCCGTCAGCCCGAGCAGGTGCAGGATTTCTACCCCACTCCCGGCACCATCTCCACCTGCATGTACTACACCGGCCTTGATCCCCGCACCATGAAGCCTGTGTACGTTGCCAAAACTTATCACGAAAAGGAATTGCAGCGCTCGCTTTTGCAGTGGAAGCGGCCTGACAAGCGTTCCCTTGTGGTCGAGGCGCTTAAGAAAGCAGGCCGTGAGGATCTTATCGGCTTTGAAAAAGGCTGCCTTGTGCGCCCCTATGCTTCAACCGGCAGATCCAATAAGTCAAGCTCCGGCGAAAATCCCCGTAAAAGCTCCGGTGGCGCTTCCCCGGCGCAAAAAGCCAAATCCCCCACTGCGCCAAAGCCTTCCGGCAGGGCAAAGGGTATGAGCATGGGCGGAAACAGCGGCCGCAATGTGGGCAACAGCAAAAAATCCTCCCGGGACATTTCAGGCGGCAAGCCCACCGGCAGAGATGCCAAGGGCAGCAAGAAGGGCGGCTACGGGACAAAAAGGAAGTAATTTATGGATTTTTTAAAATGGCTGGGTCAGCACCCGGTCTACATACTGTGGCTTTATCTCGCCCTTATGAATCTTGTTGCCTTTGTGCTAATGGGCGTGGATAAATATAAGGCCAGCCATGGCAAGTGGCGCATCCGTGAATCCACACTTTTTCTTATTGCCATAATCGGCGGAAGTCTGGGTGGGATACTTGGCATTTATGCCTTTCGCCATAAAACCCTGCACAAACAGTTCACCATTGGCTTTCCCGTTATTTTTATTTTGCAGGCGGCTCTGGGTATTTTTATCCTTGTCAGCACAAAATAAAAAGAGGCGACGCCTAAAGCGCCGCCAAAAAGGGTCGTGGGATAAAGATATGAGCCCGACGCACAGAAGATTATGCGTCAATGGATAAGCTGTGATATGAGGATATACCACCAAGGGTTTTTTGTAAAGAGCGAAGAACTACTACTTTTGTCGAACCCCGAAATTATTTTGGACGGTCATAAAAACATGAAGGAAATAAGTACCGCAGTAATTGCTGAAAAAGTCAGCGAGCTTTGCATAAAAGCAAATACCATGCTCCCGCCGGAGATACGAAAGCTTATTTTTAATGCCCGTGAGCTTGAGCACTCTCCAGCCGGGAAGGACGTTCTTTCCGATCTCGTCTCAAACTTTGAGCTTGCGGAAAAAGAGTCTCTTCCCATATGCCAGGACACGGGAATGGCAGTTATTTTTGCGGAGCTTGGGCAGGAGGTGCACATCGTTGGCGGCAGCTTTGAGGATGCTGTAAACGAGGGCGTGCGAATGGGCTATGAAAAGGGATTTTTGCGCAAATCCGTGGTGAGCGACCCCCTTCGTCGGGTAAATACCGGAGATAACACCCCCGCCGTTATACATACCCGCATTGTCCCCGGCGACACTTTAAAGCTTTGTGTTTCCCCTAAAGGTGCAGGCAGCGAGAATATGAGCGCCATGAAAATGTTTCTCCCCTCCGCCTCACCGGAGGAGATTGCGGACTTCATCGCCCAGACAATGAGTCTTGCCTGCTCAAAGCCCTGTCCGCCGGTTATTATCGGCGTGGGTCTTGGCGGAACTCTTGACATGGCGGCGCTTTTGGCAAAAAAAGCGCTTACCCGCTCCGGCTGCATGAAAAACTCCGACCCTTATTATGCAAAGCTTGAGGAGCTTGCCCTAAAACGGGTAAATTCCTTGGGCATCGGCCCTCAGGGCTTCGGCGGCACCGTTACCGCTCTTTCGGTGAACATAGAATATTACCCCACTCACATTGCGGTTTTACCCTGTGTTGTAAACATGGGCTGCCACGCCACAAGACATGCAGAGTGCATTTTGTAAAAAGCTTCGTATAAAAATCTTAATAAGTGTGCAAAATAGCGGTGAATTCAATTAAAGGAGCGCTCTTATTATGATGGTAATTGATAGAATTGCACTTATTCTTAACATCATCGGCGGGCTGAACTGGGGTCTTATCGGTCTTTTCCGTTTTGACCTTGTTGCATATCTTTTTGGCGGGCAGACAGCCACCATAAGCCGCATTATTTACGCCCTTGTGGGTCTTTCCGCAATATGGTGCATTACCCTTTTGTTCCGCAGACATGACTGCGAAGAGGACGTGTAATTCCTCCGAAAAAGCCGTGTTTTTCCCCCCGGGAAAACACGGCTTTTTCCTTTTTCTCCAGCCGCTCCCCTCTGCCTTTTTAAAATCCTAAAGAGGTGGGAAATGCCCTGTGCCCATTACGATTTTTCATTTCCCCGCCCATTCCGGCAGGTTCTGCGCCCCTCTTGATGTATCCTTTACTCATAATCACAAATCCAGGGGGGCTCTCTATGCAGGCACTAAGAAAAAGTCCCAAATTTGTACGCAGTGACATCACCTATATTTCCGTGGACGAGGTTTTTCCAAACCCCATTCAGCCCCGAAAGCGTTTCCCTCAGGACTCGCTTACAGAGCTTTCAAGAAGCATTGCCCAGTACGGCGTGCTCAACCCACTGACGGTTCGCCGCCGTGCCGGACGCTTTGAACTGGTGGCGGGAGAACGCAGGCTGCGGGCGGCAAAGCTTGCAGGCTTAGACGAGGTTCCCTGCATAGTTTTGGACGTTAACATGGAGGAATCCGGACTTCTTGCCTTGGTTGAAAATATTCAGCGCAGAGACCTTGATTTTGTTGAGGAGGCCGAGGCCATTGCTCAGCTTATAAAGCTTTTCGGCATGAGTCAGGAGGAGGCCGCCCGGCGGCTTGGAAAGTCCCAGCCCTCAATTGCCAACAAGCTTCGGCTTTTAAAGCTCCCCAAGGACGTGCTGGATGCCCTGCGTGACGACGGACTTACCGAAAGACACGGTCGGGCGCTTCTGCGCCTTGGTTCCCCCGACGATCAGCGAGCTGCACTTAAAGCCATGGTCTCGGGGGGCATGAATGTTGCCGCCGCAGAGGAGTACATAGAAAACCTGCTTTCTGCCCCGGTACCGGATGCTGAAGCGAAGCCGGGGCGAAAAACTCTTTTCATTCTTAAGGATGTGCGTGTTTTCATAAACACCCTTTCTCACGGTCTTGAAATCATGCGTCAGGGCGGAATTGATGCCGGAATGGAAAAGCGTGAAACGGATACGGAGCTTATTTTTACCATCAGCATACCAAAGCAAAAGTAAAATTGGCATATTTTGTATGGAGCGTCCTATTTGGAGGCTCCATTTACGCATATGTTGTGATTTGCCACCTCTTTTGCCTGTAAGATATTATTTTGACAAATGTGTTAATGTGGCCGTTAAAAATCGCATGAGATTTATTTATTATTGGGACTTGTATATTTGTGTCGCCTATTGTAAACTGTCCTTGTAAGCGGATATGGCCTTTGTTGTCATTTTCCGCAATTATTTTTTTGGGGGTGGGGACAATGCAGCTTTTGGAGGATCGTATCCGCCACGACGGCAAGGTAAAGGCAGGCGGTGTCCTCAAGGTTGACAGCTTTCTCAACCACCAGATGGACGTTAAGCTCTTTGGCGAAATGGCAAAGGAATTCCATACCCTTTTTGCCAATGACAACATTACAAAAATCCTTACAATAGAAGCTTCCGGGATAGGTATAGCCTGCATTACTGCACAGGTTTTTGACTGTCCCGTTATTTTTGCGAAAAAATCCAAGACGAAAAACATTGCCGGCGACGTTTACACCGCCAAGGTGGAAAGCTTCACCCACGGTACGACCTATGATGTTATCGTCTCCAAGGAATACCTTAACCCCGGAGACCGCGTCCTCATTATTGACGATTTTCTCGCCAACGGCGCAGCGCTTGCGGGTCTTGCAAAGCTGGTGTCTGATGCCGGGGCAATCCTTGTGGGTGCCGGCATTGCCATTGAAAAGGCCTTCCAGCCCGGCGGCGAAATGCTGCGGAAAGGCGGAATGCGCATAGAGTCCCTTGCCCGCATTAAAGCCATGGACGAGGGCAGCATCGAATTTTGCTGAACTAATCCATGCACAATCAAATAACGGTCGGTATATATCAAATGATATGGTTTTGAAGTCTCTACCCGGTCGCCGTAAATGGCCGGACTACCGATGTACAAAGCGCTGTGGCGTTTTATGCATTGCGGAGACGGATTTTTCGTCCCCGCTTTTTTTGGTCTTAAATTGCATAAGCAATTTCGGATATACCTAAAATGAGAATTATGGAGGAAAAGAAAATGAAGAAAATCCTTGCACTGATCCTTGCTCTCACCATGGTCTTTGCTCTTGCTGCATGCGGCGCACCTGCAGAGAAGGATCCCGCCACCTCTGGCACTCCCGAGACTGACACTCCCGACGACACCAACGTTTCTCTTGCTGACCTTAAGGTAGGCTTCATCTTCCTGCACGATGAAAACTCTACCTATGACCTTAACTTCCTCAACGCCGCTAAGGCTTGCCGTGAAGCTCTTGGTCTTAAGGAAGAGCAATTCATCTTCAGAACCAACATTCCCGAAGGCCAGGAGTGCTATGAAGCTGCTGCTGAGCTTGCCGACGCAGGCTGCTCCATCATCTTCGCTGACAGCTTCGGCCACGAGGACTACATGATTCAGGCTGCCAAGGAATTCCCCCAGGTTCAGTTCTGCCATGCAACCGGCACCAAGGCTCACACCGAGGGTGTTGCAAACCATCACAACGCTTTCGCTTCCATCTATGAAGGCCGTTTCCTTGCCGGTATTGCTGCTGGCATGAAGCTCAACGAGATGATCGAAGCCGGCGAATTCACCGCTGAAGAAGCAAAAATCGGCTATGTAGGCGCATACACCTATGCAGAAGTTATCTCCGGCTACACCTCCTTCTTCCTCGGCGCACGCTCTGTCTGCCCCACTGCAACCATGGAAGTTACCTTCACCGGTTCCTGGTATGACGAGACTGCTGAAAAGGAAGCTGCAAACAAGCTCATCGCCAACGGCTGCAAGCTTATCAGCCAGCACGCTGACTCCATGGGCGCTCCCACCGCTTGCGAGACCGCCGGTGTTCCCAACGTCTCCTACAACGGCAGCACCATCTCCGCTTGCCCCAACACCTTCATCGTATCCTCCAGAATTGACTGGGCACCCTATTACGAGTATGTAATCAATGCCTATGTTAACGGCGAAGACATCGACGCTGACTGGACCGGCACTCTTGCAACCGGCTCCGTCGTCCTCACTGAGTTCAACGAAGCTGCCGCTGCAAAGGGCACTGTTGAAGCTATTGAAGCTGCAAGAGCTAAGCTTGAAGACGGCACCCTCCATGTTTTTGATGCTGCAACCTTCACTGTTGACGGCTCTGCTCTTACCTCTTACATGGCTGATGTTGACACTGACGCAGACTATACACCCGACACCGAAGTTATCATTGACGGTTACTTCCACGAGTCTGAGTTCCGCTCTGCTCCTTACTTTGATCTTAAGATTGACGGAATCAACCTTCTTGATACCGCATTCTAATTATCCTTGGAAATATGGGAAGCCTCGGCAAGCGTCGGGGCTTCCCCCTTCCTGCCGCGAAGGGCAGCACGGAGACAATTGCCACCGCGCTGCCCTTTGCGGCACGAGACTTTTTCAGAATCACGGAAAAAATCGGGCAACAGCCCGCTGACAACTTTTTCGACCGAAAGGAGTGACCTCTTTGGACCACAAAACCGCCGCCGTACAAATGCGTGACATTACCAAGCGCTTTGGCTCCGTGCTGGCCAACGACAGGGTCTGGCTGGATATATACAAGGGGGAGATTATGGCTCTGCTGGGTGAAAACGGCTCCGGCAAAACCACCCTTATGAACATGCTCTCCGGAATCTATTATCCCGACGATGGACACATTTTTGTCAACGGCAAGGAGGTTTCCATCCGCAGTCCCAAGGACGCCTTTGACCTTGGCATCGGCATGATTCACCAACACTTCAAGCTGGTGGACGTTCTTACCGCCGCCGAGAATATTATTTTGGGCCTTCCACAAAAGGGTCGGCTTGATATGAAAGCCGTTGGTGTTTGTGTCCGGAAGATCTGCGATCAATACGGCTTTGATATTGACCCTGAGCAGAAAATATATGACATGTCCGTGTCCCAAAAGCAGACCGTGGAAATCGTAAAGGCTCTGTACCGTGGCGCTGATATTCTTATTTTGGACGAGCCCACAGCCGTCTTGACCCCCCAGGAAACCGACAAGCTCTTTGCAGTTTTGCGCAATATGCGTGCTGACGGCAAGGCCGTTGTCATTATCACCCACAAGCTTCACGAGGTGGAGGATCTTTCTGATCGTGTGGCAATTCTTCGCCGTGGTCAATTCGTTGGTGACACCCCCACCAAGGACACAAACGCTCAGGAAATGACCAACATGATGGTGGGTCATCCCGTTTCTCTTAATATTGAGCGTCCTGAGCCGAAAAACGTGTCCCCCCGTCTGGTGGTTGAAAATCTTACTGTTCGGGATATCGACGGAATTCTTAAGCTGGATGACGTTAGCTTTACCGCCAGCAGCGGTGAAATTTTGGGTATTGCCGGCATCTCCGGCTGTGGCCAAAAGGAGCTTTTGGAGGCTATCGCCGGACTTCAGCCGGTGGAAGCAGGCTCCATCACCTATATTGAACCTGATAGCGGCAAAACAGAGAGCCTTATCGGTAAGGACCCGCTTAAAATAAGCTCGCTGGGTATTACTCTTTCCTTTGTACCCGAAGATCGTCTTGGCATGGGCCTTGTTGCCAACATGGACCTTACGGACAATATGATGCTGCGCAGCTTCCGCAAGGGACGCAGTGTTTTCACCGACCATAAATCACCCAAGAAATTGGCTGAGCAGGTTGTTTCTGAGCTTGAGGTCAACACCCCCGGAGTTTCCACTCCGGTTCGCAAGCTCTCCGGCGGCAATGTTCAAAAGGTTCTTGTGGGACGTGAGATTTCCTCCTCCCCCACGGTGCTTATGACGGCCTACGCCGTGCGGGGTCTGGACATTAACTCCTCCTACACAATTTACGACCTTATAAACAAGCAAAAGGAAAAGGGCGTCGCCGTTATCTTCGTGGGCGAGGACTTGGACGTTCTTCTTGAGCTGTGCGACAAGATTCTTGTTCTCTGCGGCGGCAAGGTTAGCGGCATCGTGGAGGGCAAAGCTGCCGACAAGCGCAAAGTGGGCATGATGATGACAAAACTCGGAGGTGAGGAAAAGGCATGAACGAAAAAATAAAAGAACCCCTTATCCGTATCTCGAAGCGCACCGGGCTTCCCACCTGGAAGGCGTGGCTTATTCGGGCCGCCGCCATTGTTCTTGCGCTGCTGGTTTTTGCCGTCATCACAACGCTTTTTACCGGCGAAAACCCCATAAAGGTATATTCTACCATGTTTTACGGTGCCTTCGGCACCACCCGCAAAATCTGGATTCTTTGCCAGAACCTTGCCATTTTGCTGTGCATTTCTCTGGCGGTTACCCCCGCCTTCAAAATGCGATTTTGGAACATCGGCGCTGAGGGACAGGTTCTTATTGGCGGTCTTGCAACTGCAGCCTGCATGATTACTCTGGGCAATGTTCTTCCAAACTGGCTTCTAATCATCACAATGTTTGTGGCAAGTATCGTTGCGGGTGCAATTTGGGCCTTTATCCCCGCATTCTTCAAGGCGAAGTGGAACACCAACGAAACCCTTTTCACCCTGATGATGAACTATGTTGCCACCCAGCTTGTCGCCTTTTTCGTCATCCTTTGGGAGGTTCCCAAAGGTGCCGGAAAAATCGGCATTATAAATCAGGCAACTGAGGTGGGCTGGCTTCCCCAAATCGGCGGTCAAAAATACCTCCTTAACATCATCGTCGTGGCAGTTGTGACCATCGGCATGTATGTTTACCTTAACTACAGCAAGCACGGCTATGAGATAACTGTTGTCGGCGAAAGCGAACGTACGGCACGCTATGTGGGTATAAACGTTAAAAAGGTTATCATCCGCACCCTTCTTATTTCCGGTGCCGTGTGCGGCCTTGCGGGCCTTTTACTTGTGGGCGGCACGGATCATACCGTTACCACAACAATTGCCGGCGGACGGGGCTTTACCGCCGTTATGGTTTCCTGGCTTGCAAAATTCAACCCAATCTATATGATCTTCACAAGCTTCCTTCTGGTATTTTTGGACCGGGGTGCCAGTGAAATTTCCACAGTTTTCGGGCTGAACCACTCCTTTGGCGACATTCTAACCGGTATCATTTTATTCTTTGTTATCGGCTGTGAATTCTTTATTTCTTATCAACTGCATCTGCGCAAACGCGCAGGGAAGGAGGACTAAGCCATGTTTGACATTGTATCCTTTATTCCCCGGGCAGTCGTGCAGGGTATTCCCCTTCTTTTGGGCAGTACCGGCGAAACAATCACCGAAAAGTCCGGCAACCTTAATCTTGGTATCCCCGGCGTCATGTACGTTGGCGGCATTTGCGGTGTTATAGGCGCTTTTCTTTATGAGCAGTCCGTGGGCTCGGCGGCGGCCATGAACCCCGTTTTGTCCATCCTTATTCCAGTTTTGTCCTGTCTTTTAGGCTCGCTTTTAATGGGACTTCTCTACTGCTTTCTTACGGTCACCCTGCGTGCCAACCAAAACGTAACCGGTCTTGCCATGACCACCTTCGGTGTGGGCTTCGGCAACTTCTTCGGCGGCTCCCTCATTAAGCTTACAGGCAGCGAGGTTCCCTCCATCGCACTTTCGGCAACCAGCAGCTTTTTCAGCCAAAGCCTTCCCTTTGCAAGCAAGCTGGGCTGGTTCGGAAAGATTTTTCTGTCCTACGGCTTTTTGGCATACCTTGCTGTGGTCGTCGCTTTTATCTGCGCCCACGTTCTTCGCCGCACTCGTGTGGGTCTTAACCTTCGTGCCGTGGGCGAAAATCCCGCCACAGCGGACGCTGCGGGTATCAACATCACTCGCTACAAATATGTTGCCACCTGTGTTGGCTGCATGATAGCCGGCCTTGGCGGTCTTTACTACGTTATGGACTACGCCTGCGGCGTGTGGTCCAACGATGCCTTCGGTGACCGTGGCTGGCTTGCAATCGCACTGGTCATTTTCACTGTGTGGCGTCCCAATGTAAGCGTTTTCGCCTCCATCCTCTTTGGCGGGCTTTACATTCTTTACCTTTTCATTCCCACAAGCAATCTTGCTGTCAAGGAGCTTTACAAAATGCTGCCTTATCTGGTTACCATCATCGTTCTTGTGGTGGTTTCCATGCGGCACAGCCGGGAAAACCAGCCGCCCCAGCACCTGGGTCTGGCCTATTTCCGAGAGGAACGATGACTGTAAGGGCAGTCAATTATACAAAAAATGGGAGCAGCACAGAGTTTTCCTCTTGTGCTGCTCTTTTTCCTGTAGTATTATATTTTAAGAGAGCTATTAAGTTGAGAGACAAAAGAGGAGGTATCTCATAGATGAGTCCGTATTATTACGCAGACGAGGATTTGATTGGCGCAGTGATTGGTGCAACGGCATCCATATGGATTTTCGGCCTTTTATTTGCAGTGGTAACCGTTATTGCCATGTGGAAGGTTTTCCAGAAAGCCGGCGAAGAAGGCTGGGCTGCCATCGTTCCCTACTATAACCTTTATGTGCTTTATAAAATAACCTGGGGCAACGGTTGGTTTTTCCTGCTTCTGCTCATCCCCTTTGCCAATTTTGTGATTGGCATTATCACCCTTGTTAAGCTTGCAAAGGCATTCGGGAAGGGCGGCGGCTTTGCCTGCGGTCTTATTTTCCTTAACTTCATTTTTATGCTGATTTTAGCCTTCAGTAAGGATATCCAGTATGTGGGCGTCCCCGGCCAGGCTCCGCCTGACGGTGGCTATGGGCAAAACCCCTATGGTCAGGGCGGCGGCTTCCAGAACCCCTATTCTGCGGGTCAGCAATCACAATATCAGCAGAACCCTTATCAGCAAAACACTCAGCAGAGCTTCTGGCAGGAGCCTCCTCAGCAGGGCACATACCAGCAGCAAAGCGCTGAAAATCCAAACTATCACTATCAAACCACCCAAACACCCAAGGGACAGGTGTTTTGCCCCGGCTGTGGCGAGCAGCTTTTGGAAGGCATCAAATTCTGCCCCAAATGCGGCATGAAGCAGGAGCAGTAATCATAAACACAAAAATGAACGGAGAACACGGTGTTCTCCGTTCATTTTTTCTTTCCGCCGGGCTTTACGGAAGGTCCACAGACCAGGAAGGGGTCTTCTCCCCGTGACGGGCGCATATACGCTCAATATCACCGCACAGGGCGTCCACACTTCTGTTCTGGGTAGCCCAGCTTGTAACAAAGCGAAGGGCATAATACCCGCCCTTCAGCTTTTGCCAGTCACTGAAGGTGTAGTTTTTCATAAGCTCCTCACGAACTGCCCCGTTCACAATGGGGAACTGCTGGTTCGTGGGAGACTCATACAAAAAGCCGCAGCCGGCATGGCGAAAGGCATTTTTTATACGCATTGCCTGCCCAACAGCCCTTCTTCCGATTTCAATGTAAAGACCGTCCTTAAAAAGTGTCTCAAATTGAATCCCCAAAAGCCGCCCCTTGGCAAGCATTCCGCCGTGCTGCTTTATATGATAACGAAAGTCCTTTTTGAACCTATCATTGACTATGCAAACAGCTTCTCCGAAAAGAGCGCCCACCTTGGTGCCGCCAATATAGAAAATGTCGCAAAGCTGAGCCAAGTCCGCCATGTATACGTCATTTTCAGAAGCGCCTAAGGCGAATCCCAGTCTGGCGCCATCCAAATAAAGGGGGATGTCCTTTTCCTTGCAAAGCTCGTGAAGCTCCGAAAGCTCCTCCTTGGTGTATAAAAGCCCCGTCTCGGTAGGCTGGGATATGTACACCATGGCAGGCTGAGGTGTGTGCTCATGGGTTACATCCGTCCAGTGCCCTTCAATAAGCTCTCTCACCTGCTGGGCGCTTATTTTCCCCTCATGGGACGCAATGGTAATGACCTTGTGCCCCGTTGACTCTATTGCACCGGACTCGTGGCCCGCAATATGACCGGTGTCGGCACTGACCACCGCCTGATGGGGACGCAGCACGGAGGCAATAACCGTAGTATTTGCCTGGGTTCCGCCCACGAGAAAATGCACGTCCATGTCCTCGCAGCCGCAGGCAAGGCGAATAATCTTTGCGGCAGTTTCGCAGTGCTCATCCAGCCCATACCCCGGGGTCTGTTCCATGTTTGTATCCCGAAGGGCATCCAATATGCGCTCGTGGCAGCCCTCGGCATAGTCACATTCAAATCTCAGCATGATCTAACCTCCGCTATAGCTAATTATATTTTCATTTATTATAAATTCCTCTCCTTTATTTGTCAATTACGCAGGGACAATGGTATAAAATACGCTTACATCTCCCTGTGCCCTCCGGGTTTCGGGAGGATAAAATAAATTTTGTTGACAATATTACGAATATATGTATATTGAAATTTGTAGCACACTTTTGTTTGCACCAAAAGAAGGAGGATCAATGAAAAAACTATTGTTTTGCATGATGTGCCTGTTCTCTCTATTTGCTATTACCGGCGTTTGTTATGCGGGAGATATTCCGGAAACCCTTTTGAACGACAACTCCGCTCAGGTTTATTTTGGCGAGGTAAAAAGTGTAGACGAAGAAAGCATTACCGTAATACAGCGAGATAATATTAAAGGCACCTTTTCAAAGGACAGCGAGCACACCTATGGGCAGTTTGTTTTTACCGAAGCGCCCAAGAAAGGGACTACCTATCTATGCGGATATATTGATGAAAATAACCCCCTCTATATTTGGGAGATATCCGGCACCGACACCAAAACCCTTGAAATAAGCAGCACTGACGACATGTCCAAAAGGATGCAGGACTATTTAAACGATGGTAAGTTTGAAAAAATGGAAGCCCAAAGATTGTCCGAGGAAAGCTCCCAAAACACCTCCGGCACGCCTTCTGAAGGCTCTTCTCCCGATGTCAGCACAGGTTCCGCCGTGCAAAAAAACAATAACTATATATTCGCCCTTATAATCTGCGCAATCATCGTTGTGAGAATACTGTTTTTAGTTCTAGCAAAAAGGAAAAAATAAGAAAAGCTCCGGAAATAAAGGTCTATAAAAAACAGCTCACTACACTGAAGTGGGCTGCTTTTTTTGCCGTTGTTCTTATTTTCCCCGCATTAGCTCTTGTAAAACGCTGCACTTGTGTTCTCTAGGCTGCTGTCAGCCTGTGCCACAGAAGCTCAAATTTGTTGCTGCCGACAGGTTAAATGCGGGTATTGTGTTGCTTTTACTCCGTGTATAGGTTAAAATAAAGGGAAAATTCTGAATATGGAGATGAACATATGTCCTCTAAAGTTTATTTTGCAGACTTTCATGCTACGGAGCGTGAAAATCTCCCTCAAAAGCTTCGCCGCCTTATCATAAAAGCCGGTATGAACAGTATAGATTTTAAAGATAAATTCGCCTGCATTAAAATACATTTCGGTGAACCCGGCAACCTTTCCTACCTTCGCCCCAACTATGCAAAGGTGGTGGTTGATCTTATAAAGGAGCAGGGGGGAAAGCCCTTTCTTTCCGATGCAAACACCCTTTATATCGGTCGGCGCAAAAACGCCCTTGAGCATATGGATGCCGCATATGAAAACGGGTTTTCACCCTTTTCCACCGGCTGCCATGTTATAATTGCCGACGGTCTTAAGGGCACGGACGAGGCCCTTGTCCCTGTGGTGGGCGGTGAGTATGTGCAGGAGGCTAAAATCGGCCGTGCCTTCATGGATGCGGATATTTTCATATCCCTTACCCATTTCAAGGGACATGAATCCACAGGCTTTGGCGGCTGCTTTAAAAACATCGGCATGGGCTGCGGCTCCCGTGCAGGAAAGATGGAAATGCACTCCAACTCCAAGCCCTTTGTTGACGGCGAGCTTTGCGTTAACTGCGGCGCCTGCCAAAAAATTTGCGCCCACAGTGCCATTAGCCGCGAAAGCGGCAAGGCCGTTATTGATGAAAGCAAGTGCGTAGGCTGCGGCCGATGCGTTGGCGTATGCCCCAAGGATGCTGTAAGCCCCTGTTATGACGAGGCTAACGACGTTCTGAACCGCAAAATTGCGGAGTACACCAAGGCTGTTGTGGATGGTCGTCCCTGTTTCCATATAAGCCTTGTAACCGAGGTTTCCCCCTGCTGTGACTGCCACAGCGAAAACGATATCCCCATTATTCCCAACGTGGGAATGTTTGCAAGCTTTGACCCTGTTGCCCTTGATATGGCCTGTGTTGACGCTGTTAACGCCCAGCCCACCATTCCCGGCAGCGTGCTGAAGGGAAAAAATGACCACGACGACCATTTCAACGCTCTTCATCCGGACACCAACTGGAGAGCCTGTATTGAGCATGCTGTAAAGCTTGGTTTAGGCAGTGCCGAGTATGAGCTGATTAAAATTTAATCTCTCCCCCGCCTTAGTGCTCACCCTTTCTATGCGTAAAACTTCAATTTACATTAGTCAGTGGAAATGATACAATATAGTTTGCGATTACTTTTGCTGACGGAGGCACAATATGAATCAAAGCTTCTTCGCTTTAATCTCCCGAATGCGCTATATTGGGCGCTGGGGGCTTATGCGCAACAGCCTAAACGAGAACATTCAGGAGCACAGCCACATGGTTGCCGTCATTGCTCACTGCCTTGCTGTCATCGGCAGGGACGTTTACGGTAAGGACGTGAATCCTGATCTTTGCGCCAGCGTTGCCCTTTTTCACGACGCTTCGGAAATCATCACTGGCGACCTCCCCACCCCTATAAAGTACCATGACGAGGCTATAAAAAGCTCCTACAAGGAGATTGAGCGTAAGGCCAATTTGCGGCTTTTAACCCTACTTCCCGCTGAGCTTCGCAGCTCGTATGAGCCGCTTTTACTGGACGAGGATCCCTATATACATGCCTATGTTAAGGCGGCGGACAAGTTTTCCGCCTACATAAAGTGCATTGAGGAGCGCAAGGCGGGAAACAACGAGTTTGTCTCCGCAGAAGCGCAGACCCGCAAGGTGCTTTTGAACAGCCCCCTTCCGGAGGTACAATACTTTTTGAAAAACTTTATCCCCGCCTTCGAGCTTACGCTGGACGAGCTGGGGGCAATGGACTAAGGAGTCATAAAAAATGAAAGCATTTGTTACAGTTGTTGGACGGGACAGAGTCGGCATTATCGCCGCTGTGTGCAATCACCTTGCCGAAAAAAAGGTTAATGTTTTGGATATCAGCCAAACCATCCTGTCTGAAAATTTCACCATGTTCATGCTTGTGGACGCTTCCGACTGCACCGTAAGCTTTGATGAGCTTTCCCTGGGGCTTTCCCAGTTGGGTGACAGCATGGAGCTTTCCATCCGCATCCAGCGTGAGGAAATCTTCAACGCCATGCACAGGATTTAAGGCGGTATCTGAGAATGATAAACACAAGTGAAATTTTAGAAACCATAAAAATGATCGACCAGCAGCATCTGGACGTGCGCACCATAACTATGGGAATTTCCCTTCGTGACTGTACACATCCCTGCATTGAAACGAGCTGCACCAAAATTTACGATAAAATCTGCCGTCTTGCGGGAAACCTCGTTAAAACCGGCGAGAATATTGAGGCAGAGTTTGGCATTCCCATTGTGAACAAGCGCATCAGCGTAACGCCCATCTCCATGGTTGCGGAAAGCTGCGACGCAACAAATTACGTCCCCTTTGCCAAGGCTCTGGACAGAGCGGCAAAGGAGGTCGGCGTAAACTTCCTCGGCGGCTTTTCAGCCCTTGTGCAAAAGGGCTTCACCGTGGGTGACGAGCGGCTTATCCGCAGCATTCCCGAGGCTCTTGCCGAAACGGAGCTTGTTTGCTCCAGCGTTAATGTGGGCAGCACCCGTGCGGGCATAAACATGGACGCTGTGCGCCTTATGGGTCAAATTATCAAAGAAACCGCTCATCTCACACGAGACAGCGGCGGCCTTGGTTGCGCAAAGCTTGTGGTTTTCTGCAACGCTGTGGAGGACAATCCCTTCATGGCAGGTGCCTTCCACGGCGTTGGCGAGCCCGAGTGCGAGATTAACGTGGGTGTTTCCGGCCCCGGTGTGGTTTACGAGGCTCTTAAATCCTGTAAGGGCGCCCCGCTGGACGTGGTTGCCGAAACCATTAAGCGCACTGCCTTCCGCATTACCCGTGTTGGTCAGCTTGTTGCACAGGAGGCCTCCGGCCGTCTTGGTGTTCCCTTCGGAATAGTTGACCTTTCCCTTGCCCCCACCCCTGCAATCGGAGACAGTGTGGCGGATATTTTGGAGGAAATTGGTCTTTCCAGCGTGGGTGCGCCCGGTACTACCGCCGCCCTCGCCATGCTTAACGATGCCGTAAAAAAGGGTGGCGTTATGGCAAGCTCCAATGTGGGCGGCCTTTCTGGTGCATTCATTCCCGTTTCCGAGGACGCCGGCATGATTGCCGCCGCAAAGGCGGGCTACCTCACCATTGAAAAGCTTGAGGCCATGACCTGCGTTTGCTCTGTTGGTCTTGACATGATTGCCGTTCCCGGCGACACAAGTGCCGACACTATATCAGGTATAATCGCAGACGAGGCTGCCATCGGCATGGTAAACGGAAAAACCACCGCCGTGCGTATTATCCCCGCCGTTGGAAAAAACATTGGTGACATGGTAGAATTCGGCGGGCTTTTGGGCAGTGCACCCATAATGCCTGTGAACACCTGCTCCCCCGCCTTGATGATTGCCCGTGGCGGGCGGATTCCTGCCCCCATGCACAGTCTGAAGAACTGAGGTAGGTTTAATGGAGCAAGCTAAAATTGACCGTATAAACCAGCTTTCACAGTTCTCCCGTGAGCGTGAACTTACAGCGGAGGAACAGTCCGAGCGTGAGCTTTTGCGCAAGGAATATATTGCGGATTGGCGCAAAGGAGCTGAAGCGACCCTTCAAAACACCTATGTTATCGGGCCGGACGGCGTTAAGCGCAAAATCCAAAAGAAGAAATAGTCTATTCTTTCATTTCCCACATCCAATTTCAGAACACAAAGGTGTAACATCGTTTAATAGCGGTATCACCGCTTAAAATATTATCCCCATGGCCGCCAGCCATGGAGAAGGAGAGAAAATGCTTAAAAACACAGAAAAAACAATGGACAAAATCGTGGCTCTTTGCAAAAACAGGGGCATCGTGTACGCAGGCAGCGAGATTTACGGCGGCCTTGCCAACTCATGGGATTTCGGTCCCCTTGGCGTTGAGCTTAAAAACAACGTTAAGCGTGCATGGTGGAAAAAGTTCGTTCAGGAAAATCCCTACAACGTTGGTCTGGACAGTGCGATCCTTATGAATCCACAGGTGTGGGTGGCATCCGGCCACGTCACCACCTTCAACGACCCCCTTATCGACTGCAAGGCCTGCAAAATGCGCCATCGTGCGGACAAGCTCATCGAAAACTATCTTCAGGAAAATCCCGATGATGTTAACGTTGAAGCCATGACCAACGAGGAAATGGTTGCCTATATCCGTGAAAAGGCCATTCCCTGCCCCGGCTGCGGCAAGTCCGACTTTACAGATATCCGCAAGTTCAACCTTATGTTTAAAACCCATCAGGGCGTCACTGAGGACAACAGCACCGAGGTTTACCTTCGTCCCGAAACTGCCCAGGGTATTTTCGTAAACTTTAAAAACATTCAACGCACCACCAGAAGAAAAATTCCCTTCGGCGTGTGTCAGGTGGGAAAATCCTTCCGTAATGAGATAACTCCGGGCAACTTCATTTTCCGCATCCGTGAGTTTGAGCAGATGGAGCTTGAATTTTTCTGCGAGCCGGGCACAGACCTTGAATGGTTTGAGTACTGGCGCAGCTACTGCCACAACTGGCTTCTCTCCCTTGGTATGAACGACGAAAACCTTCGTCTGCGTGACCACGAGAAGGAGGAGCTGTCCTTCTATTCCAAGGCAACCACAGACTTTGAGTATATGTTCCCCTTCGGCTGGGGCGAGCTGTGGGGCGTTGCTGACCGCACTGACTATGATCTTACCCAGCACCAGAAAACCTCTGGTCAGGATATGGATTACTATGATCAAGAAAAGAACGAGCACTACATTCCCTATGTTGTTGAGCCTTCTCTGGGCGCTGACCGCGTAACCCTCGCCTTCCTTGTTGAAGCCTATGACGAGGAGATTGTGGACGCTGAGAAAAACGACACCCGTGTTGTTATGCACTTCCACCCCGCCATTGCCCCTATAAAGTGCGCTATTCTGCCCCTGTCCAAAAAGCTGGGCGAGCCCGCAACAAAGCTTTATCAAGATTTGCAGAAGCATTTCATGGTCGAGTATGATGAGGCCGGCTCTATCGGCAAACGCTATCGCCGCCAGGACGAGATCGGAACGCCCTTCTGCGTGACCTACGACTTTGACAGCGAAACCGACGGCTGCGTCACCGTTCGTGAGCGTGACACCATGACTCAGGAACGCATTAAAATTGAAGAGCTGGCAGCGTACATTTCAAAGCGCATAGCATTTTAATTAAATTTTTCTCCGCAGCCCGGCTTAGCTTCAAGTCGGGCTGCGGTATATAAAGACTTTCTTCCCAACAAGTATAAGAAAGGCAGGTTCATTATGTCTGGTAAAAAGGCAAAAAACAGCGGCGAAAAAAAGACCGCAGAACGGGAAAATGAAGACTATCCCATGACGGCGGGACAGCAGTTTGTTAAGGCCATTGGACCCTTCGGCTGCATTTTATTCCTTCTAATTTTTGTGCTGTTTATGGTTTACTGCTTCACCGGAGGGTTTGGGCAATGATTGGCGGGCAAATTAAGCTGGCCGCCTGCACCCCGGAGCTTTGTGTGGCGGACTGCGACTATAATGCCGGAAAAATTATTGAGCAAATTTTCAAGGCAGATGCTCAGGGCTGCGAGCTTATTTGCTTTCCGCAAATGAGCATTACAGGCGCTTCCTGCGGGGATTTATTTTCCCACAGCCTGCTGACTGCGGGCGCACAGCGTGCCCTTTCCCAAATTCTTGAGAAAACCGAGTCTCTCTCGGCTACATTTGCAGTGGGATATCCCCTTCTTAAGGATGGCAGAATCTTTTCTGCCGCCGCCCTTTGCCGCAGCGGAAAGGTGCTTCACGAGTTTTGCGAGGATACCTGCTTTAAGGATGTTTTCAGCCTTGAGGGGCTTGATATCGGAATGGTGTTCGGCATTGACAGCGCTGTCTGCGAGACTCTTGCACTAAAGGGTGCAAGGCTTATTCTTATGCAGACCGCCCGTCCCGCCTATGCCGGCAGCTTTGAGGGCGCAGGTAAGAAGCTTTCCACTTTGAGTGCAAGGCTTGGGCTTTGCATTGTTTGTGCCGACGCCGGAGAGGGCGAGAGCACCACTGACATGGTTTTCGGCGGCAACAGCATTATTTGTTCATGGGGCACTAATCATGCGGAAAGCCGTTTTTTAAACGGCCTAATCTCTACAGAGCTTAATTTATCCCACGAAAACACTCCCGTGGCACAAAGTAGCCCTTGCCACCACGACATATCCCGGGATGCTCCCTTGTCCTCATCCCCCTTTCTTCCGCAAGACCCGATAAGCTGCCAGCGCCGCTGCGAGGAAATTTTTGAAATTGCCGCCCGAGGTCTTAAAAAGCGCATGATGCACACGGGGGTAAAAAAGCTTGTTTTAGGCATTTCCGGCGGACTGGACAGTACCCTTGCCGCACTGATCGCCGCCCGTGCCCTAAAGCTTTTGTCCCTGCCCACCAAAAATCTTATCGCAGTTACCATGCCAGGCTTCGGCACAACCGTGCGCACCCGAGGCAACGCCGAAATTTTGGCTGAAGGGCTTTTTTCCACCCTTCGCTGCATCGATATCACCCCCGCTGTAAGACAGCATTTTTCCGATATTGGTCATGACGAAAAAACACGCAACGCCGTATATGAAAACGCTCAAGCAAGGGAACGCACCCAGATTTTAATGGATATTGCCAACGGTGAAAACGCACTTGTGGTTGGCACCGGCGACATGTCGGAGCTTGCTCTGGGCTGGGCGACCTTTAACGGCGACCATATGAGCATGTACGCCGTTAATGCGGGAATTCCGAAAACCGTTATTCGCAGAGTCGTTTCCTGGTACAGCCAAACCCCCGAGGGCAGCTCTCTTTCATCTGTTCTTTCCGATATCTTAGCCACTCCGGTTTCGCCGGAGCTGCTGCCCGCTGAAAATGGCTCAATATCCCAAATTACCGAGGATTTGGTGGGGCCATACGAACTTCATGATTTCTTTCTTTGGCATTTTGTAGGTGAAAAAGAGGAGCCGCAAAGGATTCTCTCCCTTGCCGAAACTGCTTTTGACGGGGTTTTTGCCCCAGATTTTATTAAAAAATGGCTTATTGTGTTCATCCGCCGCTTTTTCTCACAGCAATTCAAGCGCAGTTGTATGCCCGACGGTCCCATGGTTCTTCCCATATCCCTATCCCCCAGAGTCGGACTTACTCTCCCGTCGGACGCTGTGTGCAGCCTGTGGCTTAAAGAGCTTTTATAGCCTTAAGGGAGGTCAAGTAATTGGAAATCAAAAAATCTTCCGAGGACTATCTTGAAATGATCCTCATGCTTCAAGAAAAAAAGGGCTTTGCCCGCTCCATTGACATAGCTTCGGAGCTTGGGGTGACCAAGCCCAGCGTAAGCTATGCCATGAAGCGTCTGCGTGAAAACGGCTACATCACCATGGGCAGCGACGGGCTTTTGTCCCTTACCGAAACGGGGCTGCAAATCGCCGGGCGCATGTATGACCGCCACAAAATGCTGACCGCCTTTTTCACCTCCATCGGCGTTCCCGAGGCTGTTGCCCGTGAAGATGCCTGCAAAATTGAGCATGACATATCCGAGGAAAGCTACAGCGCCATGTGCCGCCATTTGGGAAAGCTGGCAGATAAGTAGGGTTTTTACGTCTTAAGCTAAAAAAGGAGCCGTGACTGCAAAAATTTTGCAGTCACGGCTCCTTTTTAAATAAAACAATAGTAGAAATACGGATTCTTTTATGATCGCACTAAATTAGCGACGCTGAAATAAGCTTCTTGGCATACTCGGTTTTGGGGTGGTTGAAGACCTCCTCCGGACAGCCCTGCTCCACAATACGCCCCTCATTCATCACCATTACTCTGTCACTTATCTGACGAATCACGTTTAGGTCGTGGGAAATAAAGAGATAGCTTAAATCAAGCTCGCTTCGAAGCTCCAATAAAAGCTCCAAAATCTGCGCCTGTATGGTAACGTCCAGTGCGGAGACAGGCTCGTCTGCTATAATAAACTTAGGCCTTTGGATAAGCGCCACTGCAATACCCACTCGCTGACGCTGACCGCCGGAGAGCTCTCGTGGCTTTCTGTCGGCATAACCACGGCCAAGCCCCACCCTGGCAAGCATATCCATCACTCGCTCGTGTCGCTCCTCGCGGCTGTATTTTCCATACACCCTAAGTGGCTCCTCCACTATCCACTCAATGGTTTTTGCCGGATTTAAAGAGCCGGCAGGGTCCTGAAACACCATCTGCGGACGATTGGTATAGTGAATTATCTCCCCGTCATAATCGGTGTGAAGTCCCAAAATTGTCTTTGAAAGGGTGGATTTTCCGCAGCCGGATTCCCCCACAAGACCAAGTATCTCACCTTGGGCAACATTGAAGCTTACGTCATGCAGCACCTGCTTTCGGCGCTGCCTGCCGAAAAGGCCGTGCTCCGTGTAATATGCGTTTAAGTTGTTGATCTCCAGTACCGGCTCAGACATTTGCCCGTCTCCCCGCTGTAACGGCGGCAACAAGCTTCCTTGTGTACTCATGCTGCGGATTGTTGAACACCTCCTCGGTGTCCCCCTGCTCCACGATCTCCCCCTTGTACATCACCGCCACCTTCTTGCAGGTGTGCTTGATGACTCTCAAATCGTGGGAGATAAACAAAAGTCCAACGCCGCATTTTTTATTAAGTCTCTTAAGAAGCTCCATAATCTGTGCCTGCACCGTAACGTCCAGCGCTGTTGTCGGCTCATCCAGAATAAGAAGCTTGGGATTGCATATAAACGCCGCCGCAATCATTGCCCGCTGGCGCTGACCGCCGGAAAGCTGATGCGGATATTTTTTATAGGTCAGATCCGGCTCGGGAAGCCCCACAAGGCGCATTACCTCCAGCGCCATGCCACGGCGCTCCTCAGAGGTAAACTTAGAGTGCAGTTTTAAGGTTTCCTCAATCTGCCGCCCAATGCGCATAAGCGGGTCAAGACTTGTCATGGGCTCTTGAAAAATAACGCCGATATCTTTGCCCTGCATGGCACGCATCTCCTGTACGGTGCATTTAAGAAGATCCTTACCCTCAAAAAGCACCTCGCCCTCTATGCTTGCATAGCCCTTTTCCAAAAGTCCCGCCACGGTAAGAGCGGTAACGGTTTTTCCGCTGCCTGATTCCCCCACAAGACCCAAGGTGTCGCCCTTGTCCATGTGTAAATCAATTCCGCGGACCGCCACGCTTTCCCGACCGTCGTTAAAGGATACTCTAAGGTTCTTTATATCAAGCATTTACCTTGCGCCTCCTCTTTATTGCAGGTTTCCAGGTTGGCCTATACCCAAGGCCCTCAGAAATAAGTGCAAAGCCTAAAATCATAAGCGAAATGGCAAAGCCGGCGGCAAACGCCTGCCACGGTGCAGAGAAGAAATAGGACTGGGAGTCAAGAAGCATCCGCCCAAGGCTCACCGCCTCCGTAGGGCCAACGCCCACTCCCAAAAAGCTCATGCTTGCTTCAGCAAGAACTGCATTATTAAAGCCGATTGCCACGGAGCTTAAAAGCACCGGCGCAATATTGGGAAGAATGTGCACAAATATTATTCTGGAATTTTTTACACCCATCAGCCTTGCGTTGCGCACGTAATCCCTGTCCCGCTGCTTGGTAAATTCGCCCCGAACCACTCTGGCAAAGCTTGGAATAAATAGTATTCCAAGAACAATTATAATATTTGTTCTTCCTGGCTCCAAAATACTCATCATGACCAACGCCAGAAGAATACTTGGAAACGCCGTGACTGCATCGTTTACCCGCATCATAATTTCGTCGGCAACTCCGCCGAAATATCCCGTCAGTCCGCCAATAACTGTGCCAAAGCTTGCACCAATTAAAACCGCAAGAAATGCAATTTCCATAGTGGTACGGGAGCCTTCCATTACACGGCTGAAAACGTCCCGCCCCATATTGTCGGTTCCGAAAATATGCCCTGCACAGGGACCAAGGCTTTTCGCCGCCCCGTCGATGGCGTTGGGGTCATAGGGAGTCCAAAAAAAACCCACTGCGATAACCGCAAGCACAACACCCGTGAGTGTGCAGCCGAATATTAAATTAAGGTTCGGTGACTTTCTCACTGTGGCTTCCTCCTTGGTGTATCAGCGGAATCGAATTCTTGGGTCGATATATTTGTAAGATATATCCGCAAGATAGTTTACCGTTATCACTATGGTGGCAATTATCATGATTATTGTCTGCGCCGCAGGATAGTCCCGTCCGGTAATGGAGCTCATAAGAAGTCTTCCCATTCCGGGGATGGCAAACACCTTTTCAATTATGATGCTTCCCGCAATAATATCCACCAAGGTAAAGGCCAGAAAGGTTATAACCGGAATCATGGCGTTTCTGAGGACGTGGTTCCGAAGCACACGCCAGCGGCTGTTTCCCCGGGAGTATGCCGTGCGCACATAATCCTCCTGCATTTGGCTTACCATGCTGCTGCGAAGCATTTTTATCACCATTGCGCTCTTGGGAAGTGCAATGGCCAGTGCCGGAAAGAAAAGGTATCCCCAAAAGCCCGCAGGGTCCTGGGCGTGACTGATAAAGTCACCGGGGGTGAAAAGCTTGAACACCAATCCAAAAACATAAGTAAAAACTATGCCTATAAAAAAGGCCGGAAGCGACATTATAAGCTGGTTTAAAACCATCATCACCCTGTCGGGTATGGAGTGGGCAAAGCGTGCTAAAAGTATGCCCACGGGTATAGAAATAACAACTACCAAAACGAAGGCCATAAGCGTTAGCGCCGCTGTGACCCCAAGCTTGCCCTCCAAAAGCTGGCTTACGGGCATATTATAGCTATATGATATGCCGAAATCGCCGGTAAGGAAACCCCCAAGCCATTTAAAATAGCGGACGATCCCCGGTTCGTTAAGTCCCAATTCCTCACGAAGTGCCTCCACCTTTTCCGGTGTTGCCTGTGTGCCTAACATCTTTGTTGTGGGGTCTCCCGGAATAACTTGAAAGGCAACGAAAATTAAAATTGAAATAACAAGGAGAGTTACGAGGAAAATGGCAACTTTTTTGACCACATATTTCACTTTGCTGATTCCCCTCTCCCTCTTTTTCGGCAAACGCCGGCGGCACACTGTGCAAAACAGGGCCGCTCTTTTTATGATTGGGCATATGAAAGAGCGCCCTGTTCATTTTTCTGTGGTTACTCTGTGAAATAAACCTTAGACATATCCATTACATAGATGGGATAAAACTCATAGCCCTGAACTCCATTGCCCATGGCGACTAAATCACACATGTCCTGGATATAAAGGTTTGCTGCATCCTGGGCAAGAATCGCTTGAAGTTGCTTATAAAGCTCCACCTGCTCGGCATCGTCAACACTGGCCTTGGCCTTTGCAAAGGTTTCGTCGTACTTGGCGCTGCTAAAGTTTATGAAGTTATTTCCGGCATCGGAGCTGAAACGCTCCAACATTGCCCGCGCAGTCATCATGCCGGCATCCACACCCACAATGGTAGCTTGGAAGTTCCGTCCAAGATAAGTTTCGCTGAGCCAGGTTTCCCAATCCACCAGCTTCACGTTCAAGGTTACGCCAACTGCCTTAAGCTGCTGGGCGACCACCTCCGCTGTGTCGATATGGGGCTGATAGTTGGAGGGCACCGTGCAGTCAAAGGAAAAGCCGTTTTCATATCCCGCCTCGGCAAGAAGGGTCTTTGCCTTTTCCACGTCGTACTGGTAGGTATCCACAAGCTCGGCAGCGAAGTATTTTTCAAAGGCAGGATACATGCTGCTGCCAACAGGGGCGCCCCTGCCGTCGGCAAGGATGTCCATTATCTGCTGCCTGTCAATAGCGTAAGAAAGTGCCTGACGCACCAATACATTATCAAAAGGCTCAACTGCATTGTTAAGGTAAACTGCCTGAACAAGATTCATTGTGCCCTCAAGCACCGTGAAGCCCGCTCCAAGCTCGTTCGCCTGGGCACTGGTAAGATGAGCCACCAAATCAAGAGCGCCGCTCTTAAGGGACATTACAAGGGTCTCTGCGCTTTCGATTATTTTATAGGTCACGCTGTCCACATGGGCAGGTGTGCCCCAATAGTCGCTGTTTTTCTCGATTATAATGCTTTCCATTGGTGTGCGGGACACAAATTTGAAGGGTCCTGTGCCGATGGTAGCATCTGCCGGGTCGCTTCCTGCGGGGATTATGCCTGCCGTAAGAAGGGCAAGAAACTCGCTGTTGGGCTCCTGCAGTGTTACTACCACGGTCTTTTCGTCAGTCGCTATGACAGATTTAAAAACGTCCATTCCATCGATAAGCGGCTTCCCGGTTTCGATTCCCGCGGCACGGCTAATGCTGTACACCACGTCTTCCACCGTGACGGCTTCGCCATTGTGGAACTTCACGCCCTGTCGCAGGGTGAAAGTGAAAGCATCTCCCGTTTCTGCAACATCAACCTTTTCGGCAACTGCGGGAACAAGGTTTCCTTCGGAATCCGGCTTAACAAGACCTTCGAAAATGTTGAAAAGGACCTCTCGCGTGCCCGCCGTAATCATCTGATGGGGGTCAAGAGTATCGTCCAAATCCTGGGCAATGCCCACAGTAAGGTCGCCGCCCTCCACCGGCTTTGCGTCGGGATTGGGCGTCACGGTTTCGGGAACATCAACACCGCCCTTTTGCCCGCAGGCTCCAAACACGGTAAGTACAGTAATTATAGCTAATACAATTGCAATGTGCTTCTTGTAGTTTCTCATTTCGTTCTCCTCGCTCAATATGCGTGCTCCTCTTTGCCTTCTATGTAAACCGACGGCTCATACGGTCGTCGGGACAATGTGCCGCAACTGAATCAGTGTGCACACCTTTGTGTGCACATTGTTGAGTATATACATTTTACTCGCCCTTTTCAAGTGCACATAGCCCAAAAAGCCTTTAAATATCGCCTTTTCCGATATTTTTAGCTCAATCGGAAAATCTACTGGGTTAAATTTTGATAAAGTGACCAAAAAGAAGAAGCGCATTCCGTCAAAGTTCTTGGACTTGTTCGGAATGCGCTTTGTTTTTTCTGCTTTATAGCCTTTTTGAGGCGCTATCCTCTATTTTGCATATTCAACAGCTTTTGTTTCCCGCAGAAGATGAACCTTTATCTGGCCGGGATAGGTCAGCTCGCTCTCAATTTTCTTTGCGATGTCACGAGCCAGAAGCACCATTTCATCCTCGGTCACATCCTCGGGCTTGACCATAATACGAATTTCACGTCCTGCCTGGATAGCATAGCAGCTTTCAACGCCGTTAAAGCTTTTTGAAACTTCTTCCAGCTTTTCAAGACGCTTGACGTAATTTTCGATGTTTTCCCGTCTTGCACCGGGACGTGCCGCAGAAATAGCATCTGCAGCCTGCACAAGGCATGCAACGATGGTGTGGGGCTCCACATCGCCGTGGTGCGCATGAACTGCATGAATAACCTCTTCGTTTTCCTTATACTTACGCAAAAGGTCAACGCCGATAGTAACGTGGCTTCCCTCAACCTCGTGATCGATGGATTTGCCGATATCGTGAAGAAGTCCCGCACGCTTGGCTGTGGCGACATTTGCACCCAGCTCCGCTGCTAAAAGTCCGGCAATGTGAGAAACCTCAATAGAGTGGTTCAGCACGTTTTGACCATAGCTTGTGCGGTAACGCATGCGGCCAAGAAGCTTAACAATGTCTGGGTGAAGCCCGTGCACGCTGGTTTCAAACACAGCACGCTCGCCCTCGGCCTTAATGGTAGCGTTAACTTCCTTTTGTGCCTTTGCAACCATTTCTTCGATGCGGGCAGGGTGAATACGACCATCCTGAATAAGCTTTTCAAGGGAAAGTCTTGCAACCTCACGCCTAACGGGGTCGAAGCTGGAAAGCGTAATTGCTTCCGGTGTGTCGTCGATAATAAGATCCACGCCTGTAAGAGTTTCAATCGCTCTTATGTTGCGGCCCTCACGGCCGATAATACGGCCCTTCATCTCGTCGTTGGGGAGAGGTACGACGGATACGGTAACTTCAGAAGCGTGATCAGCGGCACAGCGCTGGATGGCAAGGGTAATAAGCTCTCTTGCCTTAGAGTCTGCCTCATCCTTATAGCGGGTTTCAACTTCCTTGACCTTCATGGCCATTTCATGGGTAACATCTGTCTCAACAGATTTAATTATGTGTTCCTTGGCTTCCTCGATGGTGTATCCGGAAATCTTTTCAAGAATTTCCAGCTCACTGCGCTTCAACTGGGCAATTTCCTCCTGCTGTTGCTCTGCAGCGGCGATCTTGCGGTTAAGCACCTCTGTGCGTTTTTCAAGGTTGTCCGTCTTTTTGTCGAGATTTTCTTCCTTCTGCTGAAGGCGGCGCTCCTGCTTTTGCAGCTCGGCACGGCGCTCCTTTACCTCGCACTCGTATTCGGTGCGAGATCTGTGTATTTCTTCCTTTGCCTCTAATAAAGCTTCACGCTGTTTGTTTTCAGCGGTTTTAATAGATTCATTGATAATTCTTTTTGCTTCTTCTTCAGCGCTTTGAATTTCCCTTTCGGAAACACGCTTGCGGTATAAAATACCAAGCGAAAAGAAGATAACTGAAGCCAGTATAACAATACCGGTCCAAATATACCAAGGCATAGTAAGCAACACACCTCCATTCCTTAAAAATTTTCGGTGTTCGCTGAGCAATTAAAAGGCGCCGCAATGCGCCCTGATTAAACCTAATGAAACAATACCGGGATTCCCCTATCCCTGTATATAATTATCATCGTCTCATTTTATATCTATTGCTATATTATGTCAAGCGTAAAAAATTCTGCACTCACTTTTATAAAAAGGGTTCTTGTCCTTTATACAGCTTGTTTATAAGTTGTACTCTTGTGGTTACTTCCAGTTTTTCAAAAATATTTGCTATGTGCTTTCTGGTGGTACTATAGGCTATGACCAATTTTTCACTGATTTCCTTTGTGCCCATTCCTTTGCGTATAAGCTCTGCTATTGTAAGCTCCCGTTCTGTAAGGAGTGCTGAGAATGGTGAAGAATTATTGCTTCCATCCACAGCGTCGTTATATCCGTTGGGATAGTGGATTTCAAACCACCTTTGTATCTGCTGCGTTATAAGATCAAGTAGAAAAAGCTCCTTATCGCAAAAATCCCCATATTGTTCATCTCTCATTAGCGTTAAATCACCGAACTTAACCAAATCGTTCATTATAATATTCCCGCAGCAGTATTTCATTCCCATGGGGATAAGCCACTCACGATAAATGTCCGCCGTCTCCATGACTTTCTGACTAACAATATCAGAATCCCTATAAACGCGGGAACAGCCTTGCTTAACGAACCATGCGGTATAGTCCAATTTTGAAAAGTGATTGATGTATCGATCAATGTCGGTATCATCTAAAGAAAGCGAGCGAAAAACATCCTTATCCCCATCATGCGCCTTGTTTCTAAACGTAAAAAAAGATTTCTGATGAAAAACTATCTCTGGCATAATATCCAGCACGCCATTACATAGCTCATCAATATTTGTAGCTTGAAAAATTATTGCGGATATTTCATTTATATCGGTTATTTCTTTAACAGTGAACATTGCGCAGCCCCCTCAATATACATCAAATGGTGTACGCTATGAAGATACATCATTTGCCCAATAGAGTCAAGGCGCCTGTCGTGCTATTCTTAATACAGCAATGGCATGCCGACAAAAAAGCTAATACTAGGAGTGTATATATGAGAAAAAACTGTTTTTCCGCAGTATTATCAACTGTAATTTGCATCATGATATTGCTGACTGCCTGCGGTACAGCCGGCACATCAAGCAGTAATGCGTTTGACAAAATTGACCTTGAAAATATTTCTGCCAAATCTCCCATTGAGCAACTTTCCGACCATATATGGCTAATGCCGCAGGATGTGGAAACGGACAGACCGAATTTATATCTTATTGTCGGCGAAAAGGATTCTGTAATGATTGATGCAGGGGCCTCTCCCCAGCAGGCAAAGGAATTTTACAGCGAAATTCAGCGCCTTAATCTTCCTGCACCCAGCAAGGTTCTTCTAACTCACTGGCATTGGGATCACAGCTTTGGCGCCAGCGCCATACCCGCAGACATTTATGCCCACCCCATCACCTCTGCTTATCTGCAGGTATTGTCCACCTGGGACTGGAGCGACGCCGCTTTGGAGCGCAGAGTTGCCAACGGCATGGAAAATGCGTATGTGGAAATGACAATGAAGCTGGAGCTTCCGGACAGAAGTGCTCTTGAGATTCGTGTTCCCACCAACACTATAAGCGATAACCAAAGCTTTGATTTGGGGGGAGTCACCGTTCAGGCTAATTACCTCAACTGCGACCACTCGGACGACTCCGTTGGCTACTATGTTAAAGAGGACGGCATATTACTCATCGGTGATATAATGTATGAGGACTATTATCACGGCCCCGACCACTTCAGCGAGCTTCGCCTTAATAGTATTATCGACCGGATTAAGGAGCATCCCGCTTCTTCGTTCCACGGCTCACATACGGATGGCATTATCTCCCGGGAACAGCTTGTGGGATTCTTTGAAAATGCTTTAGCCACGGATACTTGGAGCTTTGGCGGCGACAGTTGGGACACTCTTGTAATGCGCACGGCGGCATAATACCGCTTTTTTTAATCCAATCTCTCACACAAAAATCCCCCGCAGGTATTCCTGCGGGGGATTTTTCGGTAAAAGTATTATGCGGTATATTTTAGTACATGCCACCCATGCCGCCCATACCGCCCATGCCACCCATGTCGGGTGCGCCGCCGCCGCAGTTGCAGCTCTTCTCGGGGATGTCTGCAACGAGGCTTTCGGTGGTAAGAACAAGTGCGCTGACGCTTGCTGCGTTCTGGATAGCGCTGCGGCAAACCTTGGCCGGATCAATGATTCCGCCCTTGATCATGTTGCCAAATTTCTCTTCAGCGGCATCGAAGCCGTAGTTAACGTCCTTGTTAGCCTTAACCTTTTCAAGGATAACCGCACCCTCAAGTCCGGCATTTTCGGCAATCTGACGGATAGGAGCCTGAAGTGCCTTTGCAACCAAAAGTGCGCCGGTCTTTTCGTCGCCCTCAAGGGTTTCAACAAGCTCTTCGGTAGCCTTTGCAGCCATTACATATGCAGTGCCGCCGCCTGCAACGATGCCTTCTTCAACTGCTGCACGGGTAGCGTTGAGTGCATCCTCGATGCGGAGCTTCTTTTCCTTCATTTCGGTCTCGGTCTCTGCGCCGACCTTAAGAACAGCAACGCCGCCTGCAAGCTTTGCAATACGCTCGTTGTACTTGTCCTTGTCATATTCAGAGGAGGTAAGCTCGATCTGCTTTCTGATGTGCTCAACCCTGTCCTTAATTTTATCCTGGCTGCCTGCGCCGTCGATAATCATGGTGTTATCCTTGGTTACGCGAACGATGCGTGCGCTGCCGAAGTTTGCGGGATCAAATTCATCCTCTGCAAGGTTGAAGCCCAGCTCGGAGCTGATGACCTGTCCGCCGGTGAGGATTGCGATGTCCTCCAGCATTTCCTTGCGTCTGTCGCCGAAGCCGGGAGCCTTTACGCAAACGCAGGAGAAGGTGCCCCTGAGCTTGTTAACAACGATGCCGGTAAGGGCGTCGCCCTCAATTTCTTCGGCAATGATAAGAAGCTTTCTGCCGGCCTTGATGGTAACCTCAAGTGCGGGAAGCAGCTCCTGCAGGGTGGAAATCTTCTTGTCGGTAATGAGGATGAACGGATTTTCAAGAACAGCTTCCATCTTGTTGGTATCGGTAACCATGTAAGGAGTCAGGTAACCACGGTCAAACTGCATGCCCTCAACAACCTCGATGAAGGTGTCGGCAGTCTTGGATTCCTCAATTGTGATTACGCCGTTCTGGGTAACCTTCTCCATAGCCTCGGCAATAAGGTCGCCGATGTAGGGGTCTCCGGAGGATACAGCACCGACTCTTGCGATGTCACGGCTGCCGTTAACGGGCTGGCTATTGCTCTTAACAGCTTCAACTGCACAGTCAGCAGCCTTCTTAATGCCGCGGCGCATAATCATGGGGTTTGCACCTGCCGCTATATTCTTCATGCCTTCACTGATCATAGCCTGAGCAAGGATGGTAGCGCTGGTGGTACCGTCGCCTGCAACATCGTTGGTCTTGGTGGAAACTTCCTTAATAAGTTGAGCACCCATATCCTCAAAGGGATCCTGAAGCTCAACTTCCTTGGCAATGGTAACGCCGTCGTTGGTAATCACGGGGATGCCGAACTTTCTTTCAAGAACAACATTGCGGCCCTTGGGTCCGAGAGTAATTTTAACGGTATCGGCGAGCTGGTCAATGCCGCTCTTAAGAGACTTTCTTGCTTCCTCGCCGTAAATAATCTGTCTTGCCATAATCTATTTGACCTCCAATATATTTTGTATCAGTAATCAGTCCTCAACAACTGCAAGTATATCGCCCTGGCGGATAATGGTGTACTCCTGCTCGTCAACGGTGCAGGAAAGTCCGGAGAACTTGTTGCAAACAACCTTGTCGCCAACCTTGAGAGCCATTTTGACTTCAGTGCCGTCGGTCATCTTGCCGTCAGAAATTTCAACAACCTCAAATATGGGGGGCTTCTCCTTGGTTTTTGCTGTAAGGATAATTCCACTCTTGGTTGTCTCCTCTGCTTCAAATTGCTTAACCACAATTCTGTCACCTAAGGGTCTGATCTTCATTTTATATACCTCCACTTTTATTGAAACTTTTTAAGTTTTAGCACTCATTGTCTTTGAGTGCTAACGGATATTATAATAATCCATGGCGTGTTATTCTGCAAGCGAAGTAACTGTCATAATCGGCTAAATTATTTAAAATTTCTCTATTGTTCTCATTTGCCCCTGCAAAATCCGCTTCATACTCCGTTTTACTTCGTTTTTCTTTGATTTTCGGCTTTTCCGGTCTCGGATTTGTTAACAATTTATGTGCGTGCTCACTTAAGATACATATAGAGGTCGCATTTTATCATTCCGTTATACAGCTTTCGCTTCTTGTCTGCGGTTTTTCCGAAGCTGCGTTCAAACTCCGTGTGGGAGGATAAAAGGAACAATTTCCAGTTTTCAGTACCGGTATAAGCCCTGCCAAAGGCAGTGTAAAGCTCCTCCGCCTCCCGCTTTTCCATCAGGCGCTCGCCGTATGGCGGGTTTGTAACTATAACGCCCTGGGCAGTTTTTCTGTCAAACGCCGTAGCGTCCCCCTGAGAGAACTGTATTAAATCGGCAACGCCCGCTCTTGCGGCGTTTTTCTTTGAAATTTCAACGGCCTCACTGTCCAAATCGGAGGCAAAAATGCGATAATCGCCCTTAAACTCCTTTGCGGGCGCTTCTTCCCGAACCTCACGCCACACGTTTTTGGGAATAATGCTCCATTCCTCGGCGGCAAAATGACGGTTAAGTCCGGGAGCACGATTTTTTGCAATAAGCGCCGCTTCAATTGGAAGTGTTCCGCTTCCGCAGAAGGGGTCGCAAAAATCGTCACGTCCACGATAGCGGGAAAGATATACCATGGCGGCAGCAAGAGTCTCCGAGAGGGGGGCGGCCACATGGTCGGGGCGGTATCCCCGCTTGTGAAGCCCGTCACCACTGGTGTCCATATATATGGTGCAAATATCGTTCATAATGGAAAACTGCACCTGCATCTTCTCGGCATCCTCGGGAAACCACTCAATATGGTATTTTTCTGAAAGTCTTTTGACCATAGCCTTTTTTATAATGCTTTGGCAGTCAGACACAGAAAAAAGCTTTGAATTGACGCTGTGTCCCTTCACGGGGAAGGCGGCGTTCTTGGGAATATAATCTTCAAGGGGAAGGCTGCGAACGCCTTCAAAAAGCTCCTCAAAGCTTGTGGCGGAAAAGCTTCCCACCTCTAAAAGAATACGTTCCGGACAGCGAAGCCAAAGGCTTGCCTTGGCAAGATCCGCTTCCGTTCCGTCAAAGCGCACTCGTCCGTTATCGGAGCGGACATTTTCAAGTCCAAGTCTCCGCATTTCATCCGCCACTATCCCCTCAAGGCCAAAGTGGCAGGGTGCGCAGAAGGTCATCTTCATTCTTTATCCTCCGGTTTTTCTTCGTCAACGCTGGTTTTCTCAGACTTTTCATCCTCGTTTGCGTGGTCATCCTCACAGCCTTCGGCGCTGCAGTCTCCGTCCGATTCCTTGCAGTCACAGTCGCAGCCTTTACTCTTCTTCCTTCCTGGATGATAGAAACCCGCTGCCATCAAAACAAGCTCCGCAGCAAAATATACAAGGCAAAGTGCGGCAATAATGTTCAGTGCAATCACAAGGTTCTGACTTCTATAGTTTACCGTGTCCACTAAAATAACGGTGTCGGTAAGGTAATCTGCATAGTCGTCCGTATCGGAAATAAAGTTCATGGAGACAAGCTGATCCTTGTTAATTCCAAACCAGTCATACATAAGCCCGGACTGCTCCTCGCTAAGCTGAGCTACAGTTCCCTGAACCTTCACATACTTATCAAGAGTTTCCACCTTGCCGTTAACAAAATCATAGGTGTTGTTTTGAACGGCCATAGCGCTTTCAAGATAACGCCCGCTGAATAGAACCGTTGCAAGCTTTCCATCCACAGGAACTACGGCATACCTTGCGGTGACTTTATCCTTTCCGGATACCTCTTCCCCATAAAAGCCCAATATGGCAAAGACGTCCCTCTTTACGAAGGCACCGTCCTCAACCTCCAATAATGATTCTGGTTCCTGTGCTCCCCGAATAAGGGTAAACGCAGAAAGTCCCGTGCCAACCAGAAGAATAACTGCTGCAAGAAGAGCGGCGCCCGCTCTAATCATGGCAAGCTTCAGTCCATGGCTTATTTTCTTTTCCTTTGCCTCATTGTTCATAATAATGTTCCTTTTCTTGCGGCAAACCGCAATTAATTTTCACACATGGCATCCAGCACACAGAAGGCCACCATGCTTTCCACTACCGGCACCGCCCGCTGCACAATGCAAGGATCGTGCCTGCCCAGTACCCGTATAGTAGTATTTTCCATTTTCCCCAAATCCACGGTTTTCTGCTCGCGACTTATGGAGGGGGTAGGTCTGAAGGCACATCGCACAACAAGTGGCATTCCGTTTGTAATGCCGCCGTTTATTCCGCCGGAATTGTTGGTTTCGGTGAAAACCGTGCCCTCCTCAAAGCGGATGGGATCGTTGGCCTCACTGCCCCGCATACGGGAAATTTCAAAGCCAGCGCCAAATTCCACGCCCTTAACCCCCGGTATGGCATAAAGAGCGGCGGCAATGCGGCTCTCCATCCCACCGAACATAAGTCCGCCCAGTCCCGCCGGACAGCTTTTCACAACGCATTCCACCACGCCGCCTACGCTGTCTCCGCTGGCTCTGGCTTCAAGGATTTCCTTGTGCATCAGAAAATTTGCGTCCTCCTGACTGCTTTCAACCTTGCCAATGCGCACTATGGACGCCTCCACCGTAACGCCTTGGGGCAAAAGTGCCTGCTTGCAAAGGGAGCCCGCCGCAACCATGGCGGCCGTAAGCCGTCCGCTGAAAGGGCCGCCCCCACGATAATCGGAAAAGCCCCTGAATTTTATCTGGGCGGTAAGGTCAGCGTGACCTGGGCGGGGCTTTTCACCGCCATAGTCTGAGGGTCTTGCGTCCTCATTTTTTATTGTTGCACAAATGGGTGCACCGGTGGTTTTCCCATCAAGTATGCCGCTTATAAAATGGGGTTCGTCGTTTTCAACACGCTGGGTGGCAAGCTCGTTATGTCCTGGAGCACGGCGCAGCATGTCCTCCATCAGTGCCTCACGGTCTATCTCTATTCCTGCCGGAAAGCCGTCCAGCACCATGCCGACAGCCTCCCCATGGGATTCTCCAAAAACGGTCAGCTTCAATTTTTCTCCGAAGGTGTTCATCAATTTTTCCTCTCGTTGCGGTCTGAGCACGCTTGGAAAAACCATTCCATGCCCAGGCTATGATAATACACTTTTTTCAGCGTCTGTCTGTGAAATGTTTGTTAATTTCCCGAAATCTCAGCAAAAAGTTCCTTCTCCCTCCTATGGCAAGTGAAAAGAATTACCTGCCGCCTCTGGGCAAACTCCCAAAGAAGCTCCATAGCCAGACGGCAGCGGTTGTCGTCAAAGTTCACCAATGCGTCGTCCAAAATTATGGGACAGGATTTATCCTCGGGCAGCGCCAGCTCCGTCATGGCAAGTCTAAGGGCAAGATAAAGCTGATCAAGAGCACCGGCGCTTAAAAACGCTGTTTCCCTGCGGTTTGGCTCTCCCGACATCAAGGTTAGTGCACGAAGCTCCTTGTCCAGCTCAACCGCATCGTAGCGTCCGGCGGTAAGGCGGGAAAAAAGCTGGCTGCAGCGCTTGCTCAAAAGCGGCGTCATGCGGTTTTGTATCTCTGTTGCCGCTTCCCTAAGGGTATCAAGGGCAAGTGAAATGGCCTCGTACTCTATTGTCTGCTTTTCGTGCTCGGCTTCGAGCTGGTAAAGGCGCTCACGAAGTACCTTTGGCTTTTTGGCGACGCTTCTGCGGCCTTCGAGAACCGCAGCCTCCTCACGAAGCCTGCGAAGCTCGCTTTCCGCCTGCTCCAGCATTCTCTGAAGCCGTGCCGCCTCGCTGTCACCCTCGGAAAAGTCAAGCGCTTTAAGTGCCGAGCTTTCAAGCTCCGCCTGTTGAGCGCGCACCTGCTCTAAAAGGTGCTGCGCCTCCCTAAGCTCTTGGTTACAGCGAAGGCTCTGCTCCCATGCGTCAATATGGTCGTTCAAAAGCGCAGAAAGCTCCTGTTCATTTTCACAGCCGTACTGTGCCAAAAGCTCCCCGGCAAGCCCCAAAAGTCTTTCCCGCCGCTTTTTAACGGCAAAAAATCTTATGAACCAAACAAGACCCAGCACCGCTGCCGCAATTGAAGGCAGACGGCTAATAAGAGTATTTCCGAAATCTATTATGCCAAACTCAGCAAGAAGCTCAAGCCCTGCGGAAACTGCAAGCAGTAGGATAAGAAGCAAAAGATTCATCTTATTGCTGCCGCCCTTCGCTGCGGCGCTTTCATACTCCCTACGTTTTGCAAGGTCGGCGCTCACTCTGCGGCGGCTCTCCTCCGGTTCCTCGGGGCCTAACGTGCCAGCAGAAAAAAGCCTTTGCGCCTCTGCCGCTTTGGCGGCGGCAGCGGAGTGCTCCAGCTCCCTTCGCCGAAGCTCCTCCCGTGAGCCGGTAAGCTGCTCAAGAGCGTTTTTTCGCTGATCCTTACGGGCCTCAGCCACACGCTCAATAAGCATGCTGCGCCTTTGTACCGCCTGCTGTCGTGCCGATGTAAGCGCCGCTTCCCTGCGCTCGTCAGCGTCAGCCGCTTCAAGCTCCTGGCAAATGGCGTTTATCTCCCCCTCGATTTCCGGAAGTCTCCCGCTTTTTCCATATCGGCACCTGCGCTGAGCTGCCTTTAAGCTGTCCTCCGCTTCGGTAAAGGAGCTTTGCTCGTCTCCAGTTTGAACAATGGCGGCAATGCGCTTTTCCAGCTCCGGACTGGCGCTGACCGCAACACGGCCCTGCCCGATAAAGGCTGTGCGCTCAAAAACGTCCCGAGACACCCCTAAAAGTGTTTCACCAACGTCGGCGGCGGGTATTCCTGCGCCTTGAGATGTTCCGGTCAAAACCGCTGAAAATTCCCGCATGGGAGCGCTCTCCCGACCGCTGCGCAAAAGTGTAATATTCCGTCCCTCATACTCAATGTCCATGCTGCCTGACATGGGGCTTCCGCTCCATGGGGCAAAGCGCACCTTATCCGGTTTCACACCGCCCTTTTCCCGGGCAGAACTGTTCACACCGTAAAGCATGGAACTTATGAAGGCGCACCAGGTGGATTTTCCGCTTTCGTTGGGTGCGTAAATTATATTCAGCCCCTCTTTAAGCTCCAGAGTTTCGTTTTCCAAAACGCCGAAGCCGGCTGTCATCTTCTTTATAATCATTTCCTGCCTCCGTTCTCAATGGCGGCAAGTCCCAGCTTTGCGGCAAGCTCAATAATCTGCCGCTCCCGTTCCGAGTTGGCTGCGTTCAATTTTCCCTTCAGCTTTGAAAGGTACAGCCCCGAAAGGGTGTCTTGACCCGTAAGCTGCCAAATATCCCGTTTTTGCACGGTTTCGTCCTTTATCTGCAGCTCGGCAAAGCGCCCCTCTAAGCTTTTGCGCAGCGCTGCGGTATCCGGCAGAGACTCACATTCCCCTGTAAGGATAATACGGCAATAGTCGTTTTCGGAAAGCCCCTTTGACGCCTGAGATACGGCCTCAAGCGGCGGCGTCTCGGAAACGTCAACAGAAAGTATCTCGTATCTAATGCCCCCCAGCGGGACGAATTCCACGGTAACTCCGGAATCCGACAGCGTAACTAAATATGCCCCGCACTCACCGATCTCGTCGTATCCCCGCCCCTCGGTGCAGCCCGGCCAGGCATAGGCGGTCTTACCCGCCCTCATAAGCTCTGAGCGTTTATGTATGTGACCCAAGGCCACATAGTCCATGCCGCTTTCGGCAATCTCCTGTACACCAATGGCATTGTAGTCCGATTTTCCGGGGCACACCTCGCCATGAAGAAGCATAACGTCAAAAACATTCTCCTTCTTTTCGGGCGCCGAAAATGCCTTCAGCAGAGAAGTGCTGAAGGTATCTTGAAACCCCGCGCCCCACACCCGCAGACCAAGCTGCGGAAATTCAAGCGGCTTAATATCTTCATTTTTAAAAACAAACACATTTTCCGGCAATGTCATGGCATCCCAAAGGCCGCCGGGGATGTATGGGTCATGGTTCCCCGGTACAGCTATTACCGGCATAGACAGCGGGGCAAACGCCTTTGAAAGCTCCTCCTGGGTCTGTCTGTCTATGGTGGGGGACTCAAAAATATCTCCCGCCAAAAGTATGGCTTGGGCCCCACGGCTCTCAGCAAGCTCGGAGAGCTTTTTTAAAACTGTCCGCTGCTGAGCCCTTCTTTGCTCCGCCTTTTCCTTTGGAAGGGACTCGAAGGCCGAGTCCAAATGCAAATCTGCTGCGTGGACAAGCTTTAGCTCTCTCATTGTATTCTAAGCGCCTCCACATTAAGACATTTTCCCGTTTCCGTGTCCAGTGTAAACACAGCGCACTCCATTTTTCCCGCTCCTTCAGCCTGCTCATAGCGTCTGGGCGGCTCACCCAAAAATTTTCCTATGCTCTGCTCTGGGGCAATACCCAAAACGGATACCAAAGGCCCCGTCATGCCCACATCGGTGATAAAGCCCGTGCCTTTGGGGAGAACGCCGCCGTCCGAGGTCTGCACATGGGTATGAGTGCCCCAAACCGCCGACACCCGTCCGTCCAAATAATAGCCAAGGGCAGCTTTTTCACTGGTTGCCTCTGCATGCATATCCACAAGAACAAGCTTTGTGTCCAATGAGGAAAGTATCTCGTCAGCCACATAGAACGGGTTATCCGTGTTGGTATCAAGGGTAAAACGTCCCATAAGGTTTATTACGGCGATATCACCAAAGCGGGTTTTAATAACCTCGTGTCCCCGTCCTGGGCAGCAAAGGGCGTAGTTTGCCGGACGTATAATTCCGGGCTTAGCATCCAAATATTCCTTTATTTCCCACCGTGTCCATGTGTGATTTCCGAGGGTGATAACGTCGGCTCCTGCGGCAAAAATATCTTCCGCTTGGGCAGGAGTGACCCCTACCACGTTTGCATTTTCACCGTTGACCACCGTAAAATCTATACTTTTCATTTTTTTAACCGCAGATAGATGCTTGTGCAGGAATTCTATTCCCGTCCTTCCGCACACATCTCCCACTGCGAGAACATTGACCGTCATTTTTCGTATATCCTTTCCCTTCGTCGAAGCATTGCATAAGTTTATATATAATAGTGTACCCTTTTCCCTTGCACTTGGGATGAGAAAAACGGCTATAATTAAATAAAATAAGCATTCGTGTTTATTATACCATGCCGCCGTGCGGGATGGTATAAGGTGTCATGTTTTTCGGTTGCCCGAAGTGGCGAGAAAAACGACTTAAATTAAATAAAATAAGCATTCATGCTTATTTTACCATGTCAGTGAGCTTGAATGCAACAAATTCATATAATTGAAAATTATTGCACATAATAAAGTCG